>JAFAYS010000486.1 GCA_019240175.1 Chloroflexota bacterium
ATCGGCCCAGGGCTGCTGCGCCGCCGGATCGGGATAAAGCTGCCGGGCAACACCGCCGACCGAGCGCAGCGCGATTCCGCTCCAATCGCCCTCGTAGTACGCCTTATTGAAATGCGGCACCCACTCATCGGCGGCAAACGAGTCGACCTCGGCCTGAAGCCGAGCGGGATCGAAGGTGAACGGCAGCTTCAACGTGGTAAGCATAAGCATACTCCTTGGTGAGCGGCGGCTGGGCGGAGGAGGAAAGCAAGCAGTCGCAGCGCCAGTATAGCATAGCCAGGCCCATGCGCCGCTTGACGCTCGCTTGCGCGGAGGTTACAGGATCTGAGCGCTACTGCAAGAAAAAAAGATGCTCTCCGGCCAGTGCCAGCATATCGAAGGGCAGACGCAGAAAATCGGCGATATCATAGACCTGCGTCCAAAAAGCCTGCGTGAACGGATTATCGTTCCACATCACAAAGAGCAGCACAAAAAAGAGCAGATTGCCGAAATTCATCATCTGGTTGCGCAGATCGACGGGCAGCCAGGGCGAGGCGATACCAAAGCCGTCGAGCGGCGGGATCGGGATCAGATTGAACATGACCGCCGTGATCTGGAGCAGCGCCAGATAGGTTAGCGCGGCCCAGAAATACTGGTTGCTCTCAGTCAGCCAGGCGCGCCAATCCAGAAAGAACGGCCACACAATCAGCGCGCAAAAGACCGCCGTGCCGAGCGGACCCGCCGCCGAGACGATCGTCTGCCATAGCCGCGACCGCAGCGCGGAAACGTTAATATAGACCGCGCCGCCGGGCAGGCCCAGACCGCCGAGCAGCAGAAAGATCACCGGCATGATAATGCTGAACAGCGGCTCGGTATATTTGATCGGGTCGAGCGTGAGATAGCCTTTGTCACGGACCGACAGGTCGCCGCCGAGAAAGGCCGCCAGCGCGTGGCCGAACTCATGCACACACACCGACACAATCCAGCCGCAGACAATGAAGACCAGCATCAGCGCACCGATCAACGACTCCGCCGGATTGATCCACAGACCAACGCCGCTGGCCACAAAGACCGCCAGCAAGCCCAGAAAGGTCAGGCTCGGCAGCGGCACACGTCCGGCACGCGGCGCGCGCATTGTTTTGGTCAGCGCGGGATTCTTCAGCACATGCTGGCGCAGCTCATACAGCGATATACCGAAATGCTCAAGCGCATCGTAGGCGACGCCGCGACCCTCGTAGAGCAGGCCCAGCAGCAGATGCAGCGTATCGACCTGCTGATGGCCGAGATGGCGCGCTTCTTTGACGGCATAGTGCAGCGCGTCCTTGCCCTCGCCTTCCCAGCGCGGCGTGGCCTCGGGAGCGGCTCCGGTCGGCAATCGGGATTCCAGCATGCCAACCAGCTGATTGAGATCGACGTTGAGCGCGGAGAGCGTTTGCAGCGCGCGATTATTTTTCACGCCCAAAATGCCCAGTAGCAGATGCGCTGGCTCGACGCGCTCGGACTGACGACGAGCGGCTTGCTGAAAGGCGAGATCGATCGCCTGACGCGCGTTGTTTGTAAAATCGGCAGCCGGAATATCCATATCGTTCTTTCCGTGTGGAGTTGCGGCGAGCAAAAGATTGCCTCGGCTGACGTTCAACCGAGGCAGGCAGCGGAATGTAAGTGTATCAGGAGTACCGGCGCGTGACAAGACCGAATGCTTGGTGTGTCGCTATAGCTTGACGAAGTAGGCCGAGCAGGCGCGATCCAGCAACTCCTTGGTCATCGTCGGCGGAATCGAGCGATATTTGGCCTCGTCCAGGATCTGATCGCACAGGTCGCGGGGATGGCAGCAGCGCAGATCGCGATTGACCTTGATGTAGTGCTCTTGCAGCAGATAGCGCAGGCCATCGTCGCTGTAGGGAATATTCTTGACCTTGCAGACAATACGGAAAATATCGCGGTACTCGTTGGGCGACGGATTCGGCACCTCGATCTTGTGGCGAATACGGCGCAGGAACGCATCGTCGACCAGTTGCTTGGGATCGAGGTTGGTCGAGAAGACGATCAGCACGTCGAAGGGCATTTCGAGCTTCTTGCCGGTTTGCAGCGCCAGGTAATCGATCTTCTTTTCCAGCGGCACGATCCAGCGGTTGAGCAGATCCTGCGGACGGCACTGCTGGCGACCAAAGTCGTCGATCAGGAACAGGCCGCCGTTGGCCTTCATCTGGTAGGGCGCCTCATACACCTTGGCGATCGGATCGTAGATCAGCTCAAGCTGCTGCAAAATTAGCTCGCCGCCGACGACCACGACCGGACGCTTGCAGAGCAGCCAGCGCAGATCTTTGCGCGTATTCAGCGCCGGAACCATGCCCGGATTCATGCCGAAGCTATCTTCTTCCGGCTGCTGCGGCTGCTCGACGGCCTCGTGGTTGAGCGGATCAAAAACTTTGATCACCTGGCCATCGATCTCAATCGCGTGGGGAATGATCACGTAGCCCTGCAAGATCCGCGAGATGCCCTCGGCGATCGTGGTTTTGCCGTTGCCGGGAGGGCCGTAGAGAAAGAGCGAGCGCGCCGAGTTCGCCGCCGGGCCGATCTGATCCATCAGCTTGTCGCTGATCACCAGGCCCTCGAAGGCGCGGCGAATCGTGGTCTGGTCGATCACCATCGAGCCGACCGACTGGCTTTTGACGGCGGCGATATACACATCGTAGGGCACCGGTGCCGGCCCCGCGTACTGCGAGCGATCCAGCACCTCGTGGACCTTGCCGCGGCCTTTGGTAGTGATCACATATTGGAACGCGCGCTCATAGAAGCCGCCCTGCGCGCCGGTAATATCGACGTACTCTTCTTCTTTCAAGAAGGTCAGCACGCTATCGACGATGTTCAAGAACGGGAGCCTGAGCGCGTCGGCAAGCTGCTGCCCGGACAACATGCCCGCGAAGTAGATATGCTTGAGCACAAGCTCCGACAAAAAGCCCATGCTCAGGCCGGTCTCAGCCAGCGAGGTCGGCTCCGGCGGCAACGTGCTGCCGGACCCGCCGTTCACGCTTGGCGCGGCGGCATGGACATTCGCAGATGTAGTAAACTCGCGCAAAGGGAATGCGCTCATAATGATCAAACCTCCCGCTTCTAAAGGTGCTTCCGGGTGCGGCGAGTATAGGCGGCGGTGTCGCGTTTGCTCAATAGGCAGATCGGGCTATCCTGCGCGCGCCGATCGAGGATCGCGACGACATACATGAGTAATATCGTTTATTCTACGTGTGCGCTGGGCCGTGGACAATTGGCGGTTAAGCTACTTCCAACTCGACAAATGTGCCATCTAAGCGAAATGCGAGACGCTGCCCGGCGATGCGCTATGTTACACTACGTTCCATATTGCCAATATTTAAATGTATTGATCGATCCGTAGAGGCGTATTGCGATACGCCCTAGGCGTGATAAACCACGCCTCTACAAGATCGATGATTCTACTCATTGTTCTAGATATGACCACCAATGCGTTATCTTAGCCTTTGCCTGGCGCTCGTCGTGCTCGTGGCGGCGGGCGCGCAATTTCTCGCGCCGCGCACCTATCCATCGCCGAGCCTCGGCCCGCAGCAAACAGTCCAGACGATCAATCCTAAGATCGGCGTGCATCTGCGGCTCAACGGCACCGGCGACGAGGCCGCGCTAGTCGAGCAGCTGAGCCAGGTGCGCGAGATGGGCGCGACCTGGGTTGTGGATCTGTTTCCGTGGGCCTACATCCAGCCGCGCGGCCCGCGCTCCTACGACTGGCGCGGCGCGGATCTGCTGGTGGCGCACGCACGACAGCAGGGCTTGCAGCTCATCGCGCGGCTGGATATTGTGCCGGCCTGGGCGCGCGCCAAAGACACCACCGACCGCCGCATCGATCCCGCGTACTACGATGACTTCGCGCGCTACGCCGCCGCTTTCGCCGCGCGCTACCGCGATCAGGTGCGCTACATTGTGGTCTGGAACGAGCCGAATCTTTTCTTCGAGTGGGGCAGCCGCGAGCCTGATCCAAACGCCTACGCCGAGCTGTTGAAAGTTGTCTATCCAGCGGTCAAGCAGGCCAATCCCGAGATGCAGATCGCGGCGGGCGGGCTTTCTCCCGGCCCGTCGGTGCCCGGCATTCGCCTCGATGATCTCACGTTTCTGCGCGGCATGCTCGCCGCCGGTGCGCCCTTCGACGTGCTGGCAATTCATGCCTACGGCGCGCAGGTCGCCCCGGACGAGGAGCCGCACCCCGATCGCGTTAACTTCCGGCGCATCGAGGTGTATCGCGATCTGCTCAAAGAGGCTGGCCAGACCAGGCCGCTGATCGTGACCGAGGGCGGCTGGAACGATCATCCACGCTGGAGCGGCGCAGTCTCACCCGCCGATCGGCTGCGCTGGACCGTGGAGGCATACCAGATCAGCGCCACGTGGCCGGACGTGATCGCCGTGTGCTTCTGGCAATTTCGCGCGCCGACCACCCACAGCTATCAGGATAACTTCAACTTTGTCTCCGCCGACGGCACGCCCAAAGCGATCTACTGGGCGATTCGTGAG
>JAFAYS010000409.1 GCA_019240175.1 Chloroflexota bacterium
TGCCGATACATTGGGGCTGATCCGGCGCGTCGGGTTTGAGCGCGCGCACGTGGTCGGCGCGTCGATGGGCGGGTACATTGCCCAGGAGCTGGCGCTGATGGAGCCCGAGCGAATCGGCGCGCTGGTGCTGGCCGGAACCGTCGCCCATAGCGATGCCTGGCTCGACAACGTGTGGACGATGACGCAGCAGCTGGCAGCCAGGGAAGAGCTGCGCGAGACGCGCGTGCGGCTGAGCCTGTTGCTGAACTTCAGCCCCGATTTTTTGAGCCGGCCCGGCACGCTGGATGGCCTGGTGCATTACGGCGTCGATAAGCCCAACCATCAAACGCCCGAAGGCTTACAAGGACATATTGTCGCCTGCCGCAGCCACGATACCCGCCTGCGCCTGAGCAAGATCGCAGCGCCGACGCTGGTGCTAGCCGGCGAGCAAGACATGCTGATGCCGCTCGATCGCGTGCGCCGCCTGGCCGAGCAGATTCCCGGCGCGATCTTTCAAACGCTGCCCGGCGGCCACTCGTTTACAACCGAGTCGTCGGATATGTTCAATCGCGTTGTGAGCGAGTTTCTGGCCCAGCACAACGACTAGATAGACACGAGGAGATCATTTATGTCAACTCAATCAAATCTCAGCTTCGGTGTGCCGCGCGCCGATCAGCACGAAGAGCTAGCGAACCTGCTGACCGCCGCGCTGCATATTCCGGCTTCATTCACGGGCAACTTGATCGAGTCGCTGGGCCAGGAAAATATACGGCTGGTTCAGCGCGACGGTCGGGCTGTCGCGGGCCTGGGCCTGATCCACATGGGCCAGTGGTTCGGCGGGCAGCGCGTGCCGATGGCGGGTGTAACCCTGGTCGGCGTCGCGCCGGATCAGCGCGGCGGCGGCGTGGGCTCGCTGCTGATGCGCGGGATGCTCGAAGAGCTGCACGGCCAGGGCGTCGCGCTGTCGGCGCTCTACCCAGCGACGCTCTCGTTCTACCGCCGCTTTGACTATCTGCGCGCCGGGCATCGCCTGACCTATGAGCTGCCGCTGACAACGATCGATGTGGATGAGCGCGCCGGCGAGCTTGTGCCGATCACGCCCGAGCACTATCCCGACCTCAAGCGCATGTATGAGGAGCGCGCCCGACAAACTGCGGGCAACCTGGATCGGCCCGAGTGGATGTGGCAGCAGCGGCTTGAGCCCAAGGACAGCCCGTGCTTTCGCTTCATCGTCGTCCACGAGGGCCGCATGGAAGGATACGTTGTCTTCACACAGAGCGGGCGCAGCGATCCGATCCAGGTCGTCGATCTGTGCGTGCTGACGCCCACCGCTGGACGGCGGCTGCTCACGCTCTTCGCGGGCTATCGCTCGATCGTCCAAAGCGTCGCATGGAGCGGCGGATCACGCGATCCGTTTCTGTATCTGCTGAACGAGAATCTGATCGGCGGCGCGCGAGCGAAAGCCACGATCACGCGACCCTACGAGTGGATGCTGCGCATCGTCGATGTGCGCGCGGCGCTGAGCCAGCGCGGCTACCCGGCGGGATTGAACGCCACGCTGCACCTCGACATCAGCGATCCGCTGCTGCCGGGCAACCATGGCCGCTTTGCGCTACATATCGCGGATGGCCGAGGCAGCGTCGAGCCCAGTGGCGAGGGGCGAGTCGCGCTTGGCATAGCCGAGCTAGCCGCAATCTACAGCGGCTTTATAGCTCCCAGTGAGCTACGTGCGCTCGGCGCGATTCGCGGCTCCGATGCGGATCTATCGCTGATGGGCGCGATGTTTAGCGGGCCGCAGCCGTGGATTGCGGATATGTTTTAAGAAGAACAGAGAACACAGAACAGAGAACAAAGCAAGTACCAAAATCCCCCTCGCCTGTGCCGAAGGCAACGGGAGAGGGGGAAGCCCGTCAGGGCGGGGGTGAGGGCCTACTTTTCTAACCCTGTTTCACATGCGCCGGCGTATTCCCAAACACGCGCAGCAGCTTGGTCGTCGGGGCGGCCCAGCGCGCGGCATTGGCGATCACGCGCTGCACATCGGCATGATGGTAGGTCGGCAGCGTTTCATGGCCGGGCCGGAAATAAAAGATCTTGCCCGCGCCGCGCGTGTAGCAGCAGCCGCTGCGAAACACCTCGCCGCCGCTAAACCAGCTGATGAACACCAGCGCCTCGGGCGGCGGCACATCGAAATGCTCGCCGTACATCTCCTCGTGCTCGATCGTAATAAACTGATCGAGGCCGGCGGCGATCGGATGCTCGGGCGCGACCACCCACAGCAGCTCACGATCGTCGCTTTCGCGCCACTTGAGGTCGCAGCTGGTGCCCATCAGACGCTTGAAGATCTTGGAAAAATGCCCGGAGTGCAGCACGACCAGGCCCATACCTTCCAGCACGCGCTGCTGCACACGATCCACGATCTCATCGCGAACATCGCCGTGCGCCATGTGGCCCCACCAGATCAGCACGTCGGTCGCGGCGAGCACCTCTTCGGTCAGGCCATGCTCGGGCTCGTCCAGCGTCGCGGTACGCACCTCAAATCCCTGCTCGCGCAGCGGAGCGGCGATCGCAGCATGAATGCCCTCAGGATAAACTGCGGCGACCTTGGGATTGTTTTGCTCGTGGCGATACTCGTTCCAAACAGTGATCCGTACTTGCTCGCTCATACTCCATGCTCCCCTTAGCAATCCTGCCGATACTCATTGATCACGCTCAGTCAGATCGCGCCTATGGTACCACACTCGCCGCGACAGCTTTCAGGCACAAAAAAACGGCAATGCCTGGGCATCGCCGCTGTGGAGCGTGAAAATCAGAGCAGACCGGAGTTTATACCACTTCGATCGCTGTGCGCTGAGATGTTGTCGCCGCTTGCAGCGCGCTGCTGACTGAAGGATACAGCGCCACGTTGCGAAAGTTGATGCCCAGCTGCGTCACAGTGGCCGCCATCTGTGCCGAAATGCCGGTCAGCACTACGCGCGAGCCCAGCAGCTGGATCGCCTGGATCAGCTGATCGAGCTGCTGCGCCACACTGGTATCGATGGTGCTCACGCCCTGCACATCGATGATAATCGTGTGGGCGCGCGCCGTATGCAATGTGTGCAGCACCGTCTCGGTGATCTGCTTGCCGCGTAGCGCATCGATATGGCCGATCAACGGCGCGAACAGCACACGCTCGCCGATCTCTTGCACCGGCACCGTCAGCTGATTGATCGTATCGCGGAGATGACGCTCCTGTTCCAGCAAACTATGCGTGTCGCGCAGCCGGTCTTCCAGCTCAGTGTTCAGTTCCGCCGCGCGCGCTGCCGCTTCCTGCGCGACTGACTCCTGCTGGCGCGCATGGCGCAGCGAGTGCTGCAGCGAGCGGGCGAAGAGCGAGATCACCAGGCTAAACGTCAGCAAGATCAGCGCTTCGACAACGCCCGTGGTAACACTGATCTGGTTGAGGAAACCCCCGATCTGCTGTCCCACGAGCAGCAGCAGCGCGATAGGAACCGCGCTCCACCAGCTGAGCAAAAACGCCGCCAGCAGCATCACAATCCCGTTGGAAAGGCCGTAGGCGGTGTAGGCACCGGAAATATT
>JAFAYS010000422.1 GCA_019240175.1 Chloroflexota bacterium
AAGCCATCGACCGTCGCCGCCAGGCCACGCGCGCCGCTCAGCCAGCCGTTATCTTCGACCACAATCGCATCGGCGGGTACGCTCAGCGCATCCACCGTCGATAACCTGACTCGCCGATCCAGCATATGCGCCTCCTCGCGCTCATTATGAGCAGCCTCCGCCGCAAACGTCAAGTTTTCGTAGAAATGTACTAAAAATCGGCAGGACCTACGGGCAATGCGATCTACGACAGAAGCAGGTACGATACGCACATAAAGAAATGTGAGGTCGCCATGCAGCTCGAAGGATCTTTATCTCGCTTTGCACTGCGGGAGCTGCTGGAGCTTAGTGTCATCAGTTTAGTGACTGGTGCGGTCGAGGTTGAAGCGCCAGCAGGAACACACCGGATCTTCTTTGTCGAAGGCCGCTGTGTCCATGCGTCGGCTCCCGACGTGCAAGGCTTTGATGCGCTCTGGCCGCTCTTCGAACTCAAAGATGCTCCCTTTCGTTTCGTGGCCGGTCACACATGCGCCGAGCGAACGATCAACGAGCCTACACCCAGCATCATCGATCAGGCGCAAGCCTTGGCGCGACAGTGGTCGACGATCCGGCCTCATATTCCGCATCTCGATATTATCCCTGAGCTTGTGACACCAGCCAACGGCGAGCAGGTCCGCATCTACGAAGAAGACTGGCCGATCCTTTCCGGCGTCGACGGCTCGCGCACGGTCGAGGAAGTTGCCAACCATGCTGTGCTCGATCCGCTTGAGGTATGTACCGGGCTGATGCGCTTGAAAGAGCGCGGTCTGCTCAAGCTTTCGCGACGTCGCACAGCGCCCGAGCCCGCCCGAACTACCCAGCCGACGCCGCTGCCGCCTGCGCCACGCGCGTTTTCCAAGCTCAAGCCGGCCAGCGCGCCCGCCAAACCGTCGAGCTTCTTTGCCAATCTGCTGGTCTCGGTGCCCCAGGATGCGCTGCAGCCTGTTGCGACGCCACTGCCCGCTGCTCCGGTTGAGTCCGTCGCTGCTGTGGATGTCCAGCCCGCCGCCGAGGCCGCTCCCGATCCCGAGAAGGCCGAGTACGATGATATTCTGCGTTTGTTGCGGGCCTCGTAGCGATTTCGTGAAAAGCTGTTGAATCGAAAAGGCGGGATTCGCTCCCGCCTTTTTGTTTTGATGCGAATTGTACGAGTCAGGCTTGCGGCTCAAGGATCACGTTGTCGATCAAACGTGTACGACCAAAGCGCACGGCCAGCGAGACCAGCGCGCCACCAGTGATCGAGCCGTCGAGCTCCTGCAAGCTCACCAGATCCGCGATGCTGACGTACTCAACCTGCGCCAGCGGCTCTTGTGCCAGCGTCGCTTGAAGCTCAGTGCGCAGCGTGGTTGCGTCGCGCTCGCCGCGCTCATACAACGTCGCGACCTGCTGCAAGCCTCGGTAGAGCACAGCCGCTGCCGCGCGCTGCTCCGGATCGAGATACACGTTGCGGCTTGACATCGCCAGCCCGTCAACCTCGCGCACCGTCGGCACAATCACAATCTCGGTCGGGATCGCCAGGTCGCGCACCATCTGGCGGATCACCACGGTCTGCTGCGCGTCCTTCTGCCCGAAGTAGGCCCGCTGCGCCTGGACAATATTGAAGAGCTTGCAGACCACGGTCGCCACGCCGCGAAAATGGCCGGGACGGCGCACGCCTTCCAGCACGGCGTTCATGCTCTCGACCTCGACGTAGGTACTGTAGCCCGGGGGATAGATCTCGTCGCCGCCCGGCAAAAAGATCAGATCGACGCCTTCCGCGCGCAGCAGCTCAAGGTCACGGGGAACATCGCGAGGATAGCGCGCCAGATCTTCGTTCGGGCCGAACTGCGCCGGATTGACAAAGATGCTGACGGCCACATACTCGCACTCGGCTCTGGCCTGGCGCACCAGCTCTAGATGGCCGGCGTGAAGATAGCCCATCGTCGGGACAAAGCCCAGCGTTCCACTCAGACCAGCGTGAGCCTCGCGGAAGGCCTGGATCGTTTCAAGAATCTGCATAGTGGTCATGTTCGCGCCACGATCCACAAACGATCGTGATGCCTGATGCTAAACGTTGTTGATCTGCGCCAGCGCTTCTTGGAGCGCCGCCTCGTTCATCTTGCTCGCGTGGCTCTCGGTCGGGAATGAGCCTGCGCGCACCTCGGCGGCGTACTCGCTGGCCGCGCCGCGAATCTCGTCGGCCAGGCTGCGGTAGCGCTTGGCGTGACGCGGCACGAAGTCGGTGTACAGGCCAAGCATATCGTGAATCACCTGCACCTGTCCATCGCAGCCGGCACCAGCGCCAATTCCGATCGTCGGGACGCGCAGCCGCTCACTCACCGCTTGCGCCAGCTGGATCGGGATCAGCTCCAGAACGACGGCGAACGCGCCGGCTTGCTCAAGCAGCAGCGCATCTTCGATCAGCTGACGTGCGGCATCGGCGGTCTTGCCCTGCACGCGCTTGCCCAGCACATTCTCGGACTGCGGTGTAAAGCCAAGGTGTCCCATCACCGGCACGCCCGCCTGCGTGAGCCGCTGCACGATTGGCGCGACAGCCGCGCCGCCTTCCAGTTTCACGGCCTGACAGCCAGCCTCCTGCAATAAGCGTCCGGCGTTATGCAGCGCCTGCTCCGGGCTGGTGTAGGTCAGAAACGGCAGATCGCCCACCACGAGCGAGCGCTTGGCTCCGCGCACGACCGCCTTGATGTGATGCAGCATATCTTCGATCGTCACCGGCACAGTCGAGTCGTAGCCCAGCACCACCATGCCCAGCGTGTCGCCGACTAAGATCATCGGGATCTCAGCCGCGTCGATCATCTGCGCCGTCGTGTAGTCGTACGCGGTCAGCATCGGGATGCGCTCGCCGCGTTTTTTCATCGCCTGGATATCTTGAATCGTTATTCGCATGATCGTCCTCCATCCGTTGCTGATGAGATCACTGGC
>JAFAYS010000526.1 GCA_019240175.1 Chloroflexota bacterium
GATCAAATACAGTCCCTTCGGCGGGCGGATTACTGTCTCTGCTACGGAGGAGCACGACGGCGTCTGCCTGACGGTACGCGATCAGGGCATCGGCATACCGGAAGCCGCGCGGGAGCAGATTTTTCAGCGCTTCTACCGCGCGCACAACGCCAATCAGCAGTCGGTGAATGGTCTGGGCATCGGCTTGTATGTCGTCAGCGAGATCGTCAAGCGCCATGGCGGCACCATCGACGTCACCAGCCAGGAGAGCGTCGGCAGCAGCTTTATGGTTTATCTGCCCACTAGCGGCGATCAGGCCGATCCGTTAGAAGCGCCTGGCTACCTCGCGGATTGAGCTTCCGCCTAAAACAATCGAGTTTGACAAGGTATATACCGAACGGTATAGTACATCTGCATAAGATCATGTTTTACTAAAGGATCAAGCGTGGATAATCGCGGACGTCTGCTCGAATCAGCGCTTCAGCTCTTCGCCAGCCGTGGCTACGATGCGATCGGCGTGCAAGAAGTATGCGAGGCTGCCGGCGTGACCAAGCCGACGCTCTACCATTATTTTGGCAACAAGCGTGGTCTGCTGGCAGCGCTGGTGCAGGAGCGCGGCGCGCCCTTGCTGGCCGAGCTGAACCAGGCAGTCGCGTACGCCGGCGACCTTCCACAATCCTTGCAGCAGATCGTCGCAACCTACTTTCAGTTTTTCGCCCGCGAGCCGCTGCTCTACCGGCTGCTGCTGGCCTCGTGGCTGGCAATTCCCGAAAACGAAGCGTTTCAGGTGGTCGTCGCCTTCAACGAAGAGCAGCATCGGCTGGTCGAGGCCATGTTCGCCGCCGCCACCGTCGATCACGGCAATATGCGCGATCGGCAGCGCACCTACGCAGCAACCTTTCTCGGCATGATCAACACCTACATCAGCATGGCTCTTCAGCGCTATGTGACACTCGACGCCGACGTGCAGCGGCAGGCTGTGCAGCAATTCTCGTATGGCATCTACTCGTAGCAGTCTCTTTTTTTGTCAACGCTCTATACCGACCGGTATGTATAGGAGAAAAAGATCATGACAAATTGGGCACAGGACGCGATCTTTTACCACATCTATCCGCTGGGGCTGTGTGGCGCGCCGCAGCGTAACAGCTTCGATCAGCCCGCCGAGCCACGGCTGGCCCAGCTCACGCAGTGGATCGAGCATATGCAGACATTGGGCGTGACGGCGCTTTATCTCGGGCCGCTCTTCGAGTCCAGCACCCATGGCTACGACACCGCCGACTATTACCGCGTCGATCGGCGGCTGGGCGACAACCAAACGCTGGCCGATCTAGTGGCCGCGCTGCACGCCGCCAACATTCGCGTGATCCTGGATGGCGTGTTCCACCACGTTGGCCGCGATTTCTGGGCCTTTCGCGATCTTCAGGCGCACGGCGCAAGCTCGGCCTATCGCGACTGGTTTGCCGGCGTCGATTTTGGGCGGCGCAGTCCCTCGGGCGATGCGTTCGCCTACGACGGCTGGCACGGCCACTACGATCTGATCAAGCTCAATCTGCAGCATCCTGGCGTGCGCGAGCATCTGTTTGGCGCGGTCGAGCAGTGGATCACGCAGTTTGGCATCGACGGGCTGCGGCTGGATGTGGCCGAGGAGCTTGACCCGCAGTTTTTGCGCGAGCTTGCCGCGCACTGCCGGCGGCTCCAGCCCGACTTTTGGCTGCTCGGCGAAGCGATTCACGGCGACTACCGGCGACTGGCCGGGCCGGGGCTGCTGGACTCGGTCACCGATTACGAGTGCTACAAAGGCTTGTACTCCGCCCACAACGACAACAACTACTTCGAGATCGCGTACTCGCTCGATCGCCAGTTTGGCCCGCACGGCATCTACCGCGAGCTGCCGCTCTACACCTTCGCCGACAACCATGATGTTAATCGCATCGCCAGCACGCTGCACAATCCGGCGCAGCTCTACCCGCTGCACGCGCTGCTGTTCACCATGCCCGGCGTACCATCGATCTACTACGGCAGCGAGTGGGGGCTGGACGGCAAGAAGCACGGCGATAGCGACTGGCCGCTGCGACCGCACCTGTCCACGCCGGATCTGAGCAGCAGCGCCCCGCATCCCGACCTCCCACCGGCGATCGCGCGGCTGGCACAGGTACGACACATGAGCAGCGCACTACGACGCGGCACCTACCAACAGCTTTTCGTCGGGCCTGAGCTGCTGGCCTTTGCGCGGCGCTATGCCGAAGAGCACGTCGTTGTCGTGGTCAATGCCGCCGCCACTGCCACAAGTGTCACCGTCCCGGTTTCCGCGCCGGACGGAGCCACCTTTGTCGATCTGCTCAATCCTGGCTACCAAACTATTGCCCACGGCGGACGGCTGACGATCGATCCGGTGCCCTCCTGCTGGGCGCGCGTGCTGGCTCAACACTAAACGATGTTTGACGCGTTGATAGGGCCTGTGCTACAGTTTTCAAACGATCGTTTGGTAACGATGTAGGAAGAACAAAGAAACAAAGAAACAAAGGAACAAAAAAACGCTTTGTTCGCTTGTTCCCGGTTCTAGGTTCTAGGTTCTGGGTTCTTCCCATCAGCACATGAGGTCACAGCAACACATATGGACCGGCGAGAAGCGATCATCGATGCAGCCGTGCGGCTTTTCCACGAGCGCGGCTACTCGAATACCTCGATGCAGAACATCGCCGACGCGGTGGGCCTGCTCAAGGGAAGTTTGTACTACTACATCACCAGCAAGGAAGATCTGCTTTACGAGATTCATGAGCGCTTCATGAATGTCTTGATCGAGAAGACCGAAAGCCGCGAGACCACTACCGATCTACCGCCGCGCCAGCGCCTCGAAGGCGTGATCATCGATCTGCTGCAGCTGATCCGCGAGTACCGAGCCTACGTCGAGGTTTTCTTTCGTGAGCGCTACAGCATGGAAGGCGCGCGCTGGGACGCGATCCACGAAAAGCGCACGCGCTACGAGGCCGTGGTGCGTGAGATCATCCAGGACGGCCAGCGCGACGGCTCGTTTCGCGCCGATCTCGACGAGCAGATCGTCACCTTTGGGCTGTTCGGCATGTGTAACTGGAGCTACCAATGGCTGAATCCCAATGGCCGGCTGAGCGCCGCCGAGATCGCCCGCAACCTTTCGACGCTCTTCCTCGATGGCTTGGCTACACCCAAACGAACGTCTGACAAGCATAGAGAACAGCGACCAAGCGACCAGGCGACCAAAGCAACAGTTGTTTAACCCTTTGTTCTTTTGATCTTTTGTTCCCTTGTTGTTTACCAGAGAAAGGTAGATCTCATGCCCTCTTTCGATCTCCAAAATAAAGTTGCCATTATCACCGGCGGCTCGCGCGGCATCGGCGAGGCGATCGCACAGGCATTTGCCGGCGCGGGCGCGAAAGTTGTGGTCGCTAGCCGCAAGCTGGAAAACGTGCAGCCCGTGGCCGACGCGATCAACGCGGCGGGCGGTCAGGCGCTGGCCGTGGCCTGCCACACCGGCGATCGCGCGCAGATCCAGAGCCTGGTGCAGCAGACCGTCGAGACCTTCGGCACGGTCGATATTGCTGTCAACAACGCGGCGACCAATCCGCACTTCGGCCCGCTGCTTGAGGCGACCGATGAGATGTGGGACAAGACGCTGCAAGTCAACGTCAAGGGCTACTTCACGCTGTGTCAGGCCGTCGCGCCGATCATGTTGGAGCGCGGCTCAGGCAAGATCATCAACATCGCGTCGGTGGCGGGGCTGACGCCGGGCGCGGGCATGGGCGTGTACAGCGTGACCAAAGCGGCGGTGCTGATGCTGACGCAGTCGCTGGCGCAGGAGCTGGGCGGACGCGGCATTCAAGTCAACGCGATCGCGCCGGGCGTGATCAAGACCAAGTTCAGCACCGCGCTGTGGAGCAACGAGAAGCTGGTCAAAGGCATCGAGCGACGAGCGGGGCGCGTGGGCGAGCCCGACGACGTAGCCGGCAGCGCGCTGTTCCTGGCCTCGCCCGCCTCCGATTATGTCAACGGCGCAGTACTCGTCGTCGACGGCGGCATCGAGGTCGTCAGCTCGATCTAAAAACACACCGCAGTTTCGTTCAAGCTCACCGGACACAAAGGAGTTGTGCCTTCCAGCCATTATGAGTACACTTGTCCTTGTGCGCCACGGCCAGGCATCGTTTGGCGCTCACAACTACGACCAGCTGTCGGCGCTGGGCGTTGAGCAAACGACCGCGCTGGGCCACGAGCTAGCTGGACGCGGTCTGCGCTTCGATCGCCTGTATGTCGGGCCGCTGCGACGCCATGATCAAACACACGCTGCCGTCGCCGAAGCCTACGGCACGCGCGGCCTCGCGTGGCCGGAGCCGATCCTCGTGCCGGAGCTTGACGAGCACCACGGCATGCTGGTGATGGAGCGGGTCTTGCCGCAGCTCGCCGAGCAGGACGACGCGCTGCGCGAAGTATTGCGGCAGAAGCAGGCCGGCGAGTCGGCGGCCAACCAGGCGTATCTGAAAGTCTTTCAGCAGGTCACGCGGCGCTGGGCACGCGGCGAGCTACATGTGCCCGAGCACGAGAGCTGGGCCGATTTCAAGCGACGGGTGCAGCACGGTCTGGAACAGATCCGTCAGGAAAGCGGCAGCGGCGCAAGCGTGGCGGCCTTTACCTCGGGCGGCGTGATCGCGGTGGCCGTGGGGCTGGCGCTCAATCTAGACGACGAGCAGATCCTGGCGCTGAGCTGGATCGTGCGCAACGCCAGCTACACCGAATTTTTGTTTGCGCCTGGTCGCTTTGGGCTGAGCGTCTTCAACGCCACCGCACTCGGCGGGCGGCCCGAGCTGCTGACGTTTGTGTAGAAGGAGAGCATCATGGCTGTGAGGGCTGACCAACAGATCGACGCGCTGCTTGAGCAGATTCGCGGATTCATGCGCGACGAGGTGTATCCGCTTGAGGCGCAGCTGCTGCGCGAGGGCTTTGGCGCGCTGCTGCCGACGCTGCGTGAAAAACGCCGGCTCGTCAAGCAGCTAGGCCTGTGGGCACCGCATCTGCCCCAAGAGTACGGCGGTCTGGGCCTGTCGCTCTCCGAGTTCGGGCGCGTGAGCGAGATTTTGGGCACCAGTCCGCTCGGTCATTTTCTCTTCA
>JAFAYS010000659.1 GCA_019240175.1 Chloroflexota bacterium
CCTACGCGAATATTCTTTATCTGATCCTGGCGTTCCCGCTGGGATTACTTTACCTCGTGCTGATTGTGGTCGCGCTGCTCCTGGATCTCCTGCTGATCGCCCTGCGCGCCATTCGCCTGCTGCTGGCCATGCTCCTCTACGCGATCATTTGGCTGCTGACGACCATTCTGCAACCCGTAGTCTACGGTGGCGCGACACTGATCAAATGGATCGGGCGCGGTCTGAGCTATCTCATACGACGCATCCGGCGCACACCAGCGACTGATGCGCCTGTGGTACAGCGGATGACCAGCACGCAGCGCCGGCAACCTACGGCGGGCGTTTTGCAATGGCTCCGGCGGCTGATCACGCGTGGGCGCTGGTGGATCGTGCTGCCGGCGCTGTGCTGGAGTCTGGCAGCCTGGGAGCGGGCGATGACCGTACATTGGCTGGGGATCGATATGCCGGCGATCGTACGGCCCGGCCCGGATGCAGCGCACACCGAAGCGCCGGCATTATTTCCCTGGACGTTTCTGGGCTACCTGCTGGCCAAGCTCCTCTTTGCTGTGATCGGCGGCTTCGTGGTGGGCTTTGCGATCGAGTGGCTGGTGCTGCTCAAAACCACGCCGATACTCCCCGAAGACTATACCGGCACGGCGATCGTCGCCGCCGTGGCGATTGTGATGCTTGCGCTGTACAGCATTGATGCGCTAGTGCGACAATGGGGACGCTTCGCCTACGCCATGATCGCGATGAACGATAGCGTGCGCCGGCTGCGTGATGCGGAGCAACAGGCTGCCCAGGCGCGGGCCAGCGCCCAGCGAGCCGAACAAAGCCGTCAGGATCTGATCGTCAACCTCAGTCACGAGCTGCGCACGCCGGTCGCGAGTATTCGGGCCCATGTTGAGTCGATCAGTCTGGCGCTTGACGACGAAAGAACGCCCGCGCTGTCCGACGCCGAGCTGCGCAGCTACCTCGGGATCGTCGAGCGTGAAGCCGAGCGGCTGGGTACGCTGATCGACGAGCTGCTAGCGCTGGCGCGCTCTGAGACCGATCAGCTGCAGCTGGTGATCGCGCCCGTCGACGCGGTCGCCGTGATCGACGAGGTGTATCAAGCGCTGGCACCGCTGGCTCAGCGTGAGCGGCAGGTGCTGCTGGTACGCGATGTGCCGACCGATCCGCCGCCGCTGCTGGCCGATCGACAGCGCCTGGTGCAGGTGCTGCTCAACCTGGTGCGCAACGCGATCACCTACACGCCGGCGGGTGGCATTGTTTCGGTGATGGTGCAGCAGGCCGATCCGGATCATCTGGTGCTGGCGGTTGCCGACACCGGCAACGGGATCGCGCCCGCCGAGATCGAGCGGATCTTTGAGCGTTTCTACCGCACCGACACGTCACGCGATCGCGCTTCGGGCGGCTTTGGGCTGGGATTGGCGATTGTGCGCGAGCTGGTTGAGGCGATGGGCGGAGCCATAACTGTAGAAAGCACGCTGGGCGAAGGTAGCTGTTTTGCTGTGCGCATGCCGATCGCCAGGGCCGCAGTGAACGCAGGAAAAGGTGCATAAGTGGCAACACTGGTGATCATCGAAGACGAGCGCGATCTTAACAATGTGCTGCGATCGCATCTTGAGCAAGACGGACACACGGTGTATCAAGCCTTTGATGGTCCAGGCGGCGTGGCGCTGGTTGAGTCCACACGACCGCAGCTAGTGATCCTTGATTGGATGCTGCCCGGACGCGATGGACTGGCTGTATGTCGTGAGATTCGCCAGCAGCATCTGATGCCGATCTTGATGCTGAGCGCGCGCGGCGAAGAGATCGATCGGGTGCTGGGCCTGGAAGTTGGCGCGGATGATTACCTGGTGAAGCCGTTCAGCGTGCGTGAGCTACTGGCACGTGTGCGCTCGCTGCTGCGCCGCGTGGCGCTCGACACAATCACCCCGGCAACCGCCGGCGAGCGCACACCATCGATAACCGCCGCGCCGCTGCGTGTGCCGGAAGCGCAGCCGCCGCTGCTGTACGGCGCGCTGCGCATCGATCTGGCCGAGCGCCAGGCCAGTCTCGACGGCCAGCCGATCGATCTGACGCGCCGCGAGTGGGATGTGCTGGTGCTGCTGGCCACACATCCAGGCCGCGCGTTTAGCCGTGACTTTTTGCTTGAGCAGCTGTGGGGCTACAGCTACGATGGCGGCGATCGCACCGTCGATAGCCATGTGGCTCAGCTCCGCCGCAAGCTGGGCGTGGCCGGCCAGCGCATTGTGACTGTCTGGGGCGTTGGCTATCGTTGGAAAAACGATGATCGCGCCTAGCCGCCGGCTTCCCGACAGATCCAGGATGTGAAAACTATGTCTCCGATGTGTGGCTGCGCTTCATGTAGGCGTACGGCGTCATGCCGACAACCGCGCTAAACTCACGAATAAAGTGCGGCTGATCATAAAACCCCAGTTCCATCGCCAAGTTTAGCGTCGACGCTTGGCGCATACGCTTGAGCGCCAGCCGCGCCTTCTCGACGCGCAGCAGCTGCGTGTACTGCTTGGGCGACATTCCCACCTGACATTGATACAGGCGCTCT
>JAFAYS010000705.1 GCA_019240175.1 Chloroflexota bacterium
TAGATGTGGAGAGCTTCAGCCGCAGCTGGCGGCCTATGCGCTCGGTGAGATTGAGCCCGATCCCGAGCTGCTCACTCATCTCGCGCGCTGCGCCGACTGCTGGCGTACGCTGCACGCATATGTTCAGGTCTCTCAAGCGCTGCCCTATACCGCCCCTCAGGTAGCGCCATCGCCGGATCTCCGTGGGCGGATCCTGGCGGCGGCAACCTCAGCCCATCCTGAGACGGCTAAGCCACAGCCTCGACGCGCGAAGGGCTGGCAGTGGCCGCGCTGGCGAGCCGCGCCGGTGCTGCGCTGGGGCGCTGCCTTCGCCGTTCTGCTGGCGCTGCTGGGCTGGAATGCAACACTGCAAGTACGGCTCAACACCCAGAGCGCGCAGCTCGATCGTTTGACGCAGCAGGTGCAAAATAGCCGCGAGAACTGGCAGACGATGACCAGAGTGCTCAATCGCTCCGATCTCGACTCCTACGCGCTTGCGGGCGGCGCGGCCACCGGGCGCTTTTGGACCTCACCGGATCTGGACGTTGCGTGTCTTGTCGCCGAGGGCTTGCCTGATCCCGGCGCGGGCAACGTGTACCGCGTTTGGCTGATCCAGGGCGACAAGCCGGTGCCGATCGGTCAGTTCGTGCCACAGGCCGGCAGCGGCTGGGTGCTGCTGCGCATCGATCGGTCGCTGAGCGCGTACCAAGAAGTCGATGTGACGGTCGAGCCGCGCGACGGGCATGAAGAGCGCACGGGCAAGCAGGTGCTCAAAGGCGTGCTGACGCTCTCATCGCAGCCGCAGAGCCTGCCGTATGTCGAGACGATCACGTTTAAGCCCTACCAGGAGACGACCAACTAGCGTAGGTTTCTGAGATGTTCGATCGGATGATAGCTCCGCCAGCAGCGCGGAGCTATTTTTGTACCGGAGGTTGCTTCCGCTGCCCGCCGCCCTTGACAGCAGCGCGGTCCGTGCTATCGTGCCTGTATGATGCGTTTTTGTCCTCAATGCGCCACACCGCTTGAAGAACGTCCGTTTGAAGGCAAGCCGCGCCCGACCTGTCCCAGCTGCGGCTATATCGTTTTTATCGATCCCAAAGTCGCGGCGACAGTTTTGATCGAGCGCGCCGGCATGGTGCTGCTGGCTCGTCGTGCGATCGATCCCGGACGCGGGCTGTGGTGTTTTCCCGGCGGCTACGTCGATTTTGGCGAAGCTCCCGAAGTCGCGGCGATCCGCGAGTGTCGTGAAGAGACCGGGCTGGCGATCGAGCAGATCGACCTGCTGGATGTATCGTTCAATGGCCGCGTGATTGTGATCACCTACGTCGCGCAGGCACCCGGTGAAGCTGTGCCTATCGCCGCCGACGACGCGGATATGGTCGGCTGGTTCGCGCCCGACGACCTGCCGCCGCTCGCGTTCGAGACTATGCACCAGGCGATCGCGCTGTGGCAAGGCAGAAAATAAGCCAACAGGCCTTCACCCCGCTGCTAAAGCAGCACCCCTCCCCCGAACCTCAGCGGGCTTCCGCTTCGGTTGCGACAGGAGAGGGGTTTTTCGGTACTTTCTCTGTTCTGTGTTCTCTTGTTCTTTGTTTGGTTCTAGGTTCTGGGTTCTAGGTTCTTATTCGACCGGCACCGGATTAAAGAACGTGTAGATCGTGTGCGAGAAGTCGCCCAGATACGGCGACGGCGTGGCGTGGGCGTTGGTCACATAGCCGTCGGCGCGCCAGATATAGATCGCGGCGACATAGCGACCATTCGGGCTGCTCACGATGCCGACATCGCTCTGCATATCGTCGATCCAGCCGCCCTTGTGCGCCACCGGCACGCCAGCCGGAATGCCGGCCACCATGCGCTCCTGATCATGAGGCCGCTCCAGCCACTCGATCATCTCGTCACACAGCGACTCGCTGATCGTATCGCCGTACTTCTCGATCAGCGGGCCTTTGCCCTCGGCGCAGTTGGCCAGCATCACAAACAGCTCGCCCATCTCGCGCGGCGTCGTGCGCACGTACGGATCGGGCGCGGTGAAGGGTGCCTCGCCCTCACGCTTAGGGCCGCCCTGCGGCAGCCGCGACTGCTGGATCAGCCACTCGCCGGACTCGTAGGGGATCAGCTGGTAGGTGTGCTTAAGGCCCAGCCCTTCCAGCATCTCGCTCATCTCGTTGACGCCTTCCAGCGCGGCCTCGGTGCCGACACCACCGGCGGCGGCGGCCAGCAGCGCGTTGGCGTCGAGATTATCGCTGTTGACCACCACGTTTTCCATCCACTCGCGCTGCTTTTCGTCGAGCTTGCCGAGCTTGGAGTAGACGTAGATCATGATCGGCACTTTCATCACGCTCGCGCCGGAGAAGACCGTATTTTCGTTGATGCCGATCGACTGGCCGGTTGCGAGATCGTGCACATAGATCCCGCCAACGCCCTTCCAGTAGGTCAGATGCTCCTCAAGCACGCGCTTGAGCTGAGCCAGATCGCGCTCCTGCTCCGGCGCGATTTGCAGCGCCACGGTCTCGGTGATCGGCTGGCTGCGATCGGTGAGCGCCTGCGTCAACAGCGCGACGGTCGTGTCGACATCTAGCTCAATGCCGGACTGCGCGCGAAACGTGAAAGTTGCAGTGGGCGACTCGGTGTCGGTGATGATGTCGCTGGCGGCGGTCTGCTCAAATGCGGGAGCCAGCGCTTCGATCTCGGCCCGCAGCTTGGCCTCGTCGATCTCGGGCGTCCAGTCGATCGTCACCGTTTGGCCGGCGCGCGCCTGCTGCTCGGCCTGATCGACCATCTGCAGCACATCGGGATCGAGGCCGACGCGGTAGGGCAGGATCGTCGACGTTTCTTCGGCGCTTTCGCCGGCGATCAGCGGAACCGGTCGCTGCCATTTGTTGAGGCCCAGCGAGACCAGCTTGATCGCGGTGGCCGGCGTGCGGTTGCTCACGTCGACGCCCGCGATCGTGCTGCCGGCGGGAAAGCGCCACTCGCTCGCGGTTGGCGTGATCTCGGCGGTGGCGGTTGTGGCGGGTGCCGGCGTAGCGGTTGTGCTCTGGCTAGTCTGCGGCGGCGTGGTGGTCGAGCAAGCGGCAAGCGTGCTGGCCAGCAGCAGCAGGCTCAGCGCGCGTGAGATACGAGTAGATGTTGGCATAGATTTCTGTGTGATTGGTGAATTCAAAACTGCTGTAGTATACCTGCTTCTCGGGCTGGCGCAACCTGCGCGGGAAATCGCGCTGTCGGCGCATCAGCGCTCGATGTGCAGCGGTAGGCGCACGGTAAAGGTGCTGCCCTGATTCTCGGTGCTGCTGTACTCGACCGCGCCGTGATGCAGCGTGACGATCAAATTGACCAGGTACAGGCCGATGCCCATGCCGTTCATGTTTCTGCCGGTCACGTTGTCGGCGCGATAAAAGCGCTGGAACAGGTAAGGACGTGCGGCTTCGGGAATACCCACGCCCTGATCGCTGACCGTAAGCACCACAATGTTGTCCTGACGCTCGATGCCCACCACGACCGCGCCGCCATTGGGGCTGTACTTGATCGCGTTTTGCAGCAGATTCTGGATCACCTGCTCCATGCGCGCGGTATCGCCCAGGATCAGCAGCGCGGCCTCGGGGATCGCCGGCTGAAGCGTGTGTCGCTCCAGCGTCGGCTCCAGCTCCACGACGATGCGCCGCAGCAGCGCCGCCAGATCGAGCTCATGCGCGTCCAGATTGAATTGCCCCAGCTCGATCCGCGACAGATCCAGCAATGTATCGATCTGCTTGGTCAGCCGCAGCGCCTGCTGTTCGATCACACTCAGTGCGCGCCGATCGCGCTCGTTGACGAGATTCTCGCGAATCAGTCGTCGCTGAAGGCCCTGGGTGTGGCCGAGCAGCGTCGTGAGCGGTGTTTTCAGCTCGTGCGAGGCGATCGACAAAAACTCGTTGCGCATCTCGATCGCGGCCTGTGCCTCCTGGTAGAGCCGGGCATTATCGATCGCCAGCGCCGCCCGATGCCCCAGATCTTCGGCCATTGGGCGATCGTCGGCGTGGTAGCGCCCGGACTGCGACGAGAGCAGCGTGATTGTGCCCAGGATGCGGCCACGCGCCAGCAGCGGAGCCACGATGCGCGCGCCGATATTCATGGCCCGCAGCAGCGCCAGATGTCTCCCATCTCGCGCCCAGCTCATCAGATCAGCGTCGGTGATCAGGGAATCGACGATCGCGCGGCCTCGCTGGAGCACGCGCCAGATTGTGTGCTGCTGATTCTGGTTCGGCGTGTAGCGCTCGCGCACCTCGTAGGCCAGCCACTCTTGCGCCGGATCGACATGCGCGACCGCCGTGACTTTGACGGTGCCGTCGTCTTGCAGCAGATCGATGACGCACCAATCGGCTAGCGATGGGATCGTCATGTGTGCGATGCTTTGCAGCGTGGTCTCGTATTCCAGCGACGAGCCAAGCACACGCGTCGACTCGACCAGAAAATGCTGGGTGGCTTCGGCCTTCTTGCGGGCAGTCTCGGCGCGCCGGCGATCGATGAACCCGCCGATCTGTCTGCCGAGCGCCGCCGCCGTTTTCAGCAGATCTTCGTCGGGTTGGCGTGGCGCGCAGCTGAAAAACTCAAAGCTGCCGAAGATCTCTTCGTTGCCACAGATTGGGAACGAGAATGCGCTGTGCAGGCCCGCGCGCACCGCTGTAGCGCCACGCAAAAACTCGGTATCGCCTGCGAGATCCGCGATCCACTGCGGCTGCTGGCTGTGCCAGACACGGCCCGGCAGATCGACGTTGCGCGCGGCGCTGCTCTGCTCGGTCAGCGCTTGAAACTCGGCGGCGACCATCGAGTCCGAGATCCAGGTTGCGCTACAGCGCAGCACCTGCGCATCGCGGTCGATGCACCAGACGCAGCCAATATCCCAGCCTAGCACGGTCGCGATCGTATGCAGCAGCGCGGGCGTGATCTGAGGAAAGCTTTCTGCCTCGGCTAGCAGCGTGGTGATTTCATACTGCACTGCCAGCCGCTGCTCGGTGCGCTCATGTTCAGCGCTCTCGCGTCGGCGCTGCTCGATCTGTCGGGCAAGCTCGATCGGGCCCCCAAGCAACGTCGCGATCTCCCGCGCCAGCGCGGTATCAGCCTCGCTAAACGCGTTGCCCTCAGCTGACTCAAGCTCGAGCAGTCCCAACGGTTGCCCGCGCCAGCTCAGCGGTACGGCAAGGTGCGATTGATTGAGGCTTGAGGTGTGGTACTGATGTGCGTGTGAGCCGCTGGCGATGAACGGCGGTCCGCTTGCGATGCCATGGCCGTTCGATGCGCTGGTACGTGGTGTGCGCTGTCCGAGCACTGCGGCTGCGAGTGGCCCGTCGGCGGCGTAGGTGATCAGGTCGTCGCCCTCGATCAGCGCGATCGAGCCGCTGGTAAACGCGATACCGTCACGCAGATATTCGAGCACGCCCTGCAGCATCCGCGCCAGGTCTGCCTCGGTCGCGGCAAGCGTAGCGATCGATGTGGCCAGTTCCGCCTCAACGATCGCGCGGCGGCTGTGATTCAGATTGTGAGTGGTAGCCATGGCAGGTGTCCACGGGCGATCGTTCCTATGCTACACTATCGCGGGCTGCGAAGCTGAGGGGTAGGGTTCGACCGCTGCCGATAAGAATCGCAGTATAGCCTTGAGCTTTGCACAGAGTCAAGAACAAAAAAGAACCAAGAACCAAACGGAAGAACCTAGAACCTAGAACCCAGAACCTAACGGAAGAACCGAGAACCGAGAACAAAAAGCCCCTCGCCTGCCGCAACCGAGCCAAAAGCTTGGTGAGGTTCGGGCAAGGGGTTGGGGTGAGGGCCTACCAAAGAACAAGGGAACAAAGAACCAGCAAAAACTTTTTTTGTTCCTTTGTTCGTCGGGGTACCCTCTGGGTCTGGCACCCGGTTCCCTTGTTCGCCGTATTCAACCGCAACTCAAAGCGAAGGAGCTTTTACATGCCTCAACCACTTATCGAATGTGTGCCGAATTTTAGCGAGGGCCGGCGCGTCGAGGTTGTCGATCAGATTGTCGCGGCGATTCGAGCCGTGCCGGGCGTGCTGGTGCTGGACGTGGAGTCCGACGCCGATCATAATCGCTCGGTCGTGACGTTCGTCGGCTCGCCGTCCGCCGTCGTGGATGGCGCGCTCGCCGGCATGGGCGTCGCGCAGCAGCTGATCAACCTTGACGAGCATCAGGGCGCGCACCCTCGGCTCGGCGCGACCGATGTTGTGCCCTTCATTCCGATCCGCGACGCCACAATGGCCGATTGTGTGGCGCTGGCGCGTCAGCTCGGGCAGCGCGCCGGCGAGGAGCTGGGCATTCCCGTGTATCTGTACGAGGAGGCGGCCACGCGTCCGGCGCGCCGGAATCTGGCGGACGTGCGGCGCGGCGAGTACGAGGGCTTGAAGCAGGCGCTGGGCAAGGACGCGGCGCGTGATCCCGATTTTGGCCCGACCACGCTCACGCCAGCAGGCGCGACCGCGATCGGCGCGCGGGCACCGCTGATCGCCTACAACGTGTATCTCAGCACGGGCGATGTAGACGTGGCCAAGAAGGTCGCCAAAGCGATTCGCCACTCAAGCGGCGGCCTGCGCTTCGCCAAAGCGCTGGGCCTGCTGGTCGATGGGCGCGCGCAGGTGTCGATCAACATGACCGATTTCCGCTCGACGCCGCTGCATCGCGTGTTTGAACTGATCCGCGTAGAAGCCGCGCGCTACGGCGTGCTGCCCACCGAAAGCGAGATCGTAGGGCTGGTGCCGGAGGATGCGCTGCTCGACGTAGCCGAGCATTATCTCCAGCTGAATCGCTTCAAGCGCGCGCAGGTGCTGGAGCGCCGCCTGGCCGAAGCTGAGGCCGAAGCGCCGAGCGGAGCATGAAGGCTGAGCGCAATCCCGTCGCGCGGCTAAGCAATCGGGCGCGGGTGCTGCTGGTCGTCGGCGTGCTGCTGGTGGTGCTCGGTGGGCTGGCGATCTACCGCTACGGCGCGGCGCTGCGGCCCGAGGCAGTGCGCGATGTGCTGCTTAGCCTTGGTCCGTGGGGGCCGCTGGCGCAGATCGCTCTGCTGGGCGCTGTGCTCACGGTGCCGGTCGTGCCCGCAACGATCTTTCAGATCGCGGGTGGCTGGGCTTTCGGTAAGACGTTGGGCTTCGTCTACACCATGCTTGGCGACGCGCTGGGAGCGTGCATCGGCTTCTGGGTGGCGCGGCGCTGGGGCGATCGTGTGCTGCAGCGCTGGCTATCGGATGCGTCCTATGCGCAGGTGCAGCGGCTGGCGGGGCGCATGACCTGGCGCACGGTGATGGTGCTGCGTCTGCTGCCTGGCCCGGCCTACACGCTGGTCTCACTGGCGGCGGGCGTGTCGCCGCTGCGCTTCTGGCCGTATCTCATCGGCTCGGTGGTGGGCGTGGCACCCTGGATTGCGCTGCTGGTGCTGGCCGGCGATGTCGCGCGCTCGAATCCGCTGGTTGCGGTCGGGATCATCGTCGGGATCGTGCTGCTGGCCGTGATTCTTGGGCGGGTTGCCCGCACTCGAAGCGGAGATCAGCAGAACTAGCAGCGCCGAACAACATCGAGCTTCCAAGCCAAAGCGAGCAGGAAAAATTCTGCTCGCTTTAACGAACTGTTCATCAATTCGATTGAAAATAAATGCTGGTCGTCTGGGAACCATACACGAAGCCATCCACCGAGCCAAACGTGCGGTTAGACCACAGGCCAGGTACGTAAGGAGCTGAATTGTTCGTTGTGCATTCGCTGGTGTTGAAGCAGACTCTGGAGTTGGAGCGCGCTGTATTAGGGCCATTGAGGTAGCCATACACCGTGATCGAATTAACCGTGCTCGTGCAGCGGATCGTGTTTGCGCTATAGATGGTAGCGCCGCTGCGGTAAAGCACTTTGGAATCGAGGGTGCAGGTGGCGTTGATGCTCGGGCCGTCGGCTGCCTGACTGATCGGAGTGGCAGCGTGCATTCCCAACAGCAGCGCTGATGCTCCGACCAGGGACGTGATCATTTGGCGACGCATGGGTGATCCTCCTACAGTGACGAGATTGCATGACAAGCTACAGCATGAGACGGGATCTCATGGCATGGACAGATAACCGCGCCTGGTTAAGCGCAGTTTGCAATCCTAGAAATGGGAGCCTGATTGAGAATATTCTCGCGGGTAGGGCAACGGGATTTGCGAAAGATAAAAGTAAATTTACTTCTATCTATCAGTATAGCGACGCTGTCAATACAAATGCCGGGGAATTCCCTGGATTACTTACAGACTTTAGTCCTGTGTCGTAAGCAGCCCATTCGAACAGGTTACTGCTCGTCGGCGGCGCGGCCCGTGGCGTACTCACGAATC
>JAFAYS010000739.1 GCA_019240175.1 Chloroflexota bacterium
CGCCGATAACGTTGCGCCTGGTGGAGCGCTGGAAGTTGTGCCGGTCGCTGCCAAGCCCTACCGCACGATCGCTTTTAAGCCGACGACCGGCTACTCAAGCGTGGTTGTGGCGGACAACGGGCGGCTGTATCTGTCGTGCGGCACGCAGAAGAACAGCGAGGTCACCGGCGTCTGCATGATCGATCCCGCGACCGGCGACGAGACGTTTCTGGTCGATCCGCGCACAGACAACGCGCAGCTAGGCGGCGTGGCCGGCGATGGCGACTGGGCGGTGTATGGCCGCATCGACGAGCCGCAGCGCATCATGGCGATCAATACGACGACCAAAGCAACGATCGAGGTTGGGCGCATTACCGCCGGCACGATGAATAGCCCGGTTGGGCTGGCCTTCGCGATCTCCGGCTCGCGCATTGTGTGGGTGGACGAGGCCGAGGACGACAGCCAGAAGCGCGTCGAGACGATTATGCTCTTTGACCTCAACGAGCGCAAAAGCCGTGCTCTGACCACGCTCAAGCCGTCGTTTGTGGTCGATCAGATCGATATCAGCGGCGATATGATCGTGTGGAGCCAGGTCGATACCAACGATCTGGCGAATGTGACCAGCAACGTCGCCGCCTACGATCTTGCGACGAGCCAGCTACGGGCGCTCTCCGACAATGGTCGCGCTTCGATGCCGCAGGTGTATGATCACTACGTGGTCTGGAAAACGACCGCGACGCGTTTCGCCTATGGCAGCGTGTATCTTTACGATCTCACGACCAATACCGGCAGCGTGATCGCCAAGGACGATCCAGAAGGCCGCCCGACGCCGCTGGGCTACGACGCGCCGAGCATCGGCAGCAGCGGCATCACCTGGATCTCGTCGCGCAACGAGAAGATCGAGCTGTATCATCCTGAGAGCGGCCAGACCGAGGTGCTGGATCAGGGCGGCGGTCGCGCGTTTACCGAGGGCCACTACCTGATCTGGGTCAATGATTCGGTCAAAGCTAAGGGCGATTGGCATCTGATCTGGAGCGATCTTGCGCAGCCGGTAGCTGATGGTAACGTGCCGGAAAACCAGGCGACTGTGGTGACCGCGCCGCCGCCAACGCCGCTGCCGGCCACGCCGGAGGCGACTCCTGCGCCCTCAGCATCAGAGAGCGGACAAAAGCTGCCTGATACGGCCTGGGAAACCTACACCGCCAAGCAGTATCAGATCAACTACCCCGCCGGCAGCGCGGTTACCAGCGATGATCTCAACAGCGCGGTGATCTTCACGCTGGATCAAGATCAGGTGATCTATACGGTGCGTGTGACCGGGCCGCTGCCGATTCCGACCGGCGCGAAAAGTCCTGAGGATGTGCTGAGCGCCGCCGATCAAAGCCTGGGCAGCACCAGCACCACGCCGCAGCCGGTGACGCTGAGCGGTTTTGGCACCGACGATTATCAGGCCGCCGAGATCGTTACGTCGGGCGCGAGCGAGGCTCCGTGTGGCACGTTCAAAGCGCGCACGGTCGAGATCTTCGCTCAGAGCCAGGAGTACCGGCTGCACTTCGAGGTCTTCGGCCCGGATCAGTGCGATGCCACGCAGGTCGCGCTCTTCGACGAGGTGTTGCAAAGCTTCAAGCTGCAATAGGTGAGCAACGTTTGGCTGCGGCTCCCGGCATGGCAGCCGCAGCCTTTGCGTGAATCGCCAAAGCGCGGCGCTGGCTGGTACAATTTTAGCTATGCACAACGCCGATTTCCCGATTGACGCTGCGATCCAGACTTTGCAGCAGACGATGCCCGAGTATCCCGCGCCGCTGATCGATGGGATGAACGAGAACAGTCAGACGCCGTTTCGTATTCTGATCGCCACGATTCTCAGCCTGCGCACTAAGGACACGCTGACCGCCGTGGTGGCGCCGCGCCTCTTCGCCGCCGCCGACACGCCCGAGACAATGCTGGCGCTCAGCGAGGAGCAGATTGCCGAGTTGATCTATCCGGTCGGCTTTTATCGCACCAAGGCCCGCTCGATCCGCGAAACCAGCGCGATCCTGATCGAGCAGCATGACGGCCAGGTTCCCGCCGATCTCGACGCGCTGTTGAGGCTGCCCGGCGTTGGCCGCAAAACCGCCAATCTGGTCGTGACGATGGGCTTTGGGCTGCCCGGCATCTGCGTCGACACGCATGTCCACCGCATCACCAACCGCTGGGGCTATATTCAGACCAAAACGCCCGAAGAGACCGAGTTCGCGCTGCGCGAGCAGCTGCCGCTCAAGCACTGGAATGTGATCAATGGGCTGCTGGTGACACTCGGCCAGAATATCTGCCATCCAACCTCGCCGCGCTGTAGCAGCTGTCCGGTCGCGGCGTACTGCGCGCGCGTCGGCGTGACGCGCAGCCGCTAGCCAGCAGATCTCGTCTCTACATCGCCAGATGTGAAAGCAGGTGACGATGGATTCGCTTCTAGAGCAACTGACTCCGCTGCGGCTGACTGAGATTCTGCACGCTCACGGTTATCTCGATCGCGGACAGGTGTTGCAGGTCGAAGTCGCGCAGGTCTTCGAGACGCCGCCCTCGTTTCATGCGCGGCTACGGCTGAGCTATTCGCCGGATGCTTCGGCTGAAGCGCCGCGCTTGCTCTTCCTGAAAAGTCCCAAGCCGCACAAATTGGCGCGTGGCAAGCGTGAGGTCGATTTTTACAGCAGGCTAGCCTCCTTGATGCCGGACGCGGCGCTGCTGCCGTGCTACGCCGCCGAATGGTCGCCCGCAACCGGCGAGTCGTTTTTGCTGCTGGCCGATGTTTCGCCCACACACATCACGGCGGATCTACCGCTCTCCTGGTTGCAGCTCGCAACGATGGCGCAGACGCTGGCCGCGCTTCATGCATGCTGGTGGGAGCATCCCACGCTGGTTGATCTAGTTGGAGAAGCGCCCGAGACGCATTTCGCCGTCGATTTCGCGGAGTGCGCCGGCTACTACGCGGAGCTACAGGCGAATCTTGGCGATCAGCTGACTCCGTCACAGCGCCGGATCTTTGAGAATTTCCTGGCGCACGGCCCGGATCTGATTCTGCCGCGCATCCGTCAAAGCCGCGCGCTGACGCTGAGTCATCCTGAGAATCACAATGGAAATATTTTGTTTCCCGTGGAGGAAAGCGGTACGGCGCTGCTGATCGACTGGCATCAGTATCGCTGCTGGTGGGGCGTGGGAGATCTGGTGAGCGTGATCGATCGCTGTTTGAGCGAGGAGCAGCGGGAGCGCAGTCATGAACTGGTCGCGATCTATTACCGGGGGTTGGTGCAGGGCGGCGTGAGCGGCTATTCCTGGCAGCAGTGCTGGGACGATTATCGTCTGGGACTGGTGGGCTATCTGGTGTTACTGCTGCAATTCCGCACCAATCGCGCCTGGCTGCTGCGTCACCTCGGGCCGATGGAACAGGAATTTGAGCGCGCGGGTTGTGGCGAGCTATTCGCAGCCTGGTATTGAGATCAAGCGTAGTTTATAACCTGTGAAGAGTTTGTAGGGGCGTGATTTATCACGCCCAGGGCGCACGAAACGAAATATACAAGCCCGGTCAGATCTCTCTGGCCGGGCTCGTCGTTGCTGAATCGACAAACTAGAAGTTGATCGTGCCGCCGATCAGGCCGTGCGCCGCCTCGACGATCGACTCGTAGAGCGTCGGGTGAGCGTGGATTGTGTGGGCCATGCTCTCGCTGGTAGCCTCGTGCGACAGCGCCAGTCCAGCCTCGGCCAGTAGCTCGGTCGCCTTGGGGCCGATGATGTGAATGCCCAGGATCTCGTCGTACTTTTTGTCGGCCACGATCTTGACGAAGCCGTTGCGCTCCATGTGGATCGTCGCGTTGCCGTTGGCCGCAAACGGGAACTTGCCGACCTTGACGTCGTAGCCGCGCTCGCGGGCCTGCGCCTCGGTCAGGCCGACGTGGCCGATCTCGGGCGAGCACCAGTAGGGCGACGGCACGTGGTCGTAGTTGATCGGCGTGACGTGCTCGCCGGCCATGAACTCGGCTGCCAGAATGCCCTCGGCGGAGGCGACGTGCGCCAGCGCGGGTGTTGGCACGCAGTCGCCGATCGCGAAGATCGACGGCACGTTGGTCTGCATCATGTTGTTGACTTTGATGAAGCCGCGCTCGTCAAGCTCGACGCCCGCCTGCTCCAGGCCGATGTCCTTGGTCAGCGGCGCGCGGCCCACCGAAAGCAGCAGCTTATCGCCCTCGACGCGCTGCTCCTTGCCGTCGGCGTCGGTGTACATCACCGCGATCCCGCCGTCGGTCGGATCGACGCCGCCGATCTTGACGCCGGTCTGGATCTTGATGCCCTTGCGCGTGAAGACTCGCGTCAGCTCGGCGCTGATCTCTTCGTCGGCCAGCGACACGATGCGCGGCAATGCCTCAAGGATCGTGATCTCGGTGCCGAACGCATGGTAGGCCGTTGCCATCTCCACGCCGATCACGCCGCCGCCGATCACGACCAGCTTCTTCGGCACTTCCTTGAGCGCCAGCATGCCGGTGCTCGACAAAATGCGCTCCTCGTCGATCTGCGCGAACGGCAGCGATTTGGGCGTCGAGCCCGTGGCGATGATGATGTTCTTGGTGTTGATCGTTTGCTCGCCGCCGTCGCCCTGTACGCTGACGCTGTTCGGGCCGGTGACGCGGCCAAAGCCTTTATATACGTCGACTTTGTTCTTTTTCATCAGGCCGCCGACGCCGCCGCTCATCTGCTTGACGACGCGCTCTTTGTGCGCCATCAGCGCGCCAAAGTCCAGCCGAATGTTGTCGGCCACAAAGCCGATGCGCTTGCCTTCGCGGGCGTGCTCCAGCAGATCCGCCGTGTTCAGCAGCGCCTTGCTGGGAATGCAGCCGACGTTGAGGCAGACGCCGCCCATGTCGCCTTTTTCGATGATCGCGGCTTTCATGCCCAGCTGCGAGGCCCGAATCGCGGCGACGTAGCCGCCCGGTCCCGAGCCGACGACCGCGAGATCATATTGTGTATCAGCCATCTAAATCCTCCAAGCCCCCGAGTGTGAATGCGTTGCGTGCGGAAACACCGGCGTTTCGGCATGGGCCATGAGCGCCAGTGACGCGCTACCTGTATCATACCATAGCCCGCCGTTCGCCCTGTTCCGTCGTATGACGCTGGGTCTATGCGCTGATCGGCTCATCTAATCAGGTGCGAGTATAGCACACGGGAAATTCACAGAACGAATCACGAATGCAGCGTTCTAGGAGTGTAATCGTATGGAGAATGTTCTAAGAAGCCGCTCCGTAACATGAATAAAAACATCTGGATGTAGTGCTTGATGACGATCAATCTATGCGTCGTCTGTAGTGAGGTACAATCGCTGCATGGAATCTGTATTACCACCAGCATTTGTTGAGCGGATGCACGCGCTGCTGGGCGCGGAGGCCGACGCATTTTTTGCAGCTCTGGAGCGCAGCCCGGCGCTCGGATTGCGGGTGAATCCGCTGAAGCTGCGGCCTGAGCGCTTCGAGCGTATCACGCCGTGGGCTTTGGAGCCGGTGCCGTGGGCGCTGTTTGGCTTTCGAGTGGCGGAAAGCGCGCGGCCCGGCAAGCATCCTTACCACGCGGCGGGGCTGTACTATCTTCAGGAGCCGTCGGCGATGGCGGTGGTCGAGGCGCTGGATGTGCGGCCTGGGCTGCAGGTGCTGGATCTGGCTGCCGCGCCGGGTGGCAAAGCAACCCAGATCGCGGGCTATCTCAACGGCGAGGGCTTGCTCGTGGCGAACGAGGTCGAGAGCAGCCGTATCAAGCCGCTGGGCGAGAATCTTGAGCGCTGGGGCGCGCGCAACGCCGTGATCACCAACGAGACGCCCGAGCGTTTAGCTGATCACTTCGGCGCATGCTTCGATCGGGTGCTGCTGGACGCGCCGTGCTCAGGCGAAGGCATGTTTCGCAAAAATCCTGGCGCGCGCGACGAGTGGAGTGTGGAGCATGTGGCCGGCTGCGCGGCGCGGCAATCGCGCATTCTGGACCAGGCCGCACGCCTGGTTGCGCCGGATGGGCTGCTGGTCTACAGCACCTGCACCTTCGCGCCCGAGGAAAACGAGCAGCGCATCGCGACGTTTCTGGCCGAGCATCCGCAGTGGAGCCTGATCGAGATTCCCAAGCGTCACGGCTTCGCTGCGGCGCGGCCTGAGTGGGCCGGCGATCTGGCGACGCCTGAGCTTACGCGCGCCGTTCGGCTCTGGCCGCATCGTGTGGCGGGCGAGGGGCACTTTATTGCGCTGCTACACAACGGTGTGCGCTCGGAGCGCTCGGAGCGCTCGCTGCTGCCCAGCGCCGGCTTCGATCGTGACGAGTCCCGACATCAGAAGCGTGGCGGACGGCGCGGTGATCGCGTTGTCGATCCAGGCGCGGCGGCCCGAACTGCGTGGCAAACCTTCGAGCGCGAATCATTAACCACTAGCTTTCCCACCGAGCGCCTGTCAGTCCACAACGATCAGGTCTATCTCATGCCCGCGTTGTTGCCCGATCTGAGCGGGCTGCGTGTGGTGCGCTCCGGCCTGTGGCTCGGCACGGCCAAGCCCGGACGCTTCGAGCCGTCGCACGCGCTGGCGCTCGCGCTGCTGCCCGACGAGGCCCGCCACACGATTTCGCTCACGCTTGACGAGGCCGAGCGCTATCTACGCGGCGAGACCTTTGCCAACAACGGACCGGACGGCTGGGTTTTGATCGGCGTGGACGGCTGGCCGCTGGGCTGGGGCCGGCGTGTCGGCGGTGTGGTCAAGAACTTCTATCCCAAGGGCCTGCGCTGGATGTAGCAGCCTCTCGATCTGCTCCTCGGTCGGCACGATACTTGCAAATGGTTTGCAAAGATGTTGCACTTGATTCTCCGGCACGATTGTGCTGGTGGAAGCGCGAAAGATGAGCGAGGCGATGGATCTACAAATAGCAGGCCGGGTAGCGGTCGTTACGGGCGGCGACTCAGGCATTGGTCTGGCGACGGCCAAAGTGCTGGCCGCCGAGGGCTGCCACATTGTGCTGACCGATCGCGAGCAGGCCAAGCTGGATCAGGCGCTGCCGGAGGTTGAGCAGCAGGCCGAGCGCGGCGCGAAAGTCGTTGCGATCGCGGCGGACCTGGCCAATAAAGCCGCTGTCGACGAGCTGGCGGCGCAGGTGAAAGCGCAGTTTGGGCTGGCACATATTCTGGCGCACTTTGCCGGCTCGCGCGGCGCGGCTGGCGACTTCCTGGAGCTTTCCGACGACGATTGGCTGGAAACGATTCAGATCGATCTGATGGGCGCGGTGCGCGTCTGCCGGGCGTTTCTGCCGCAGATGATCGAAGCCGGCTGGGGTCGTATCTTGCTGACGACCAGCGAAAACGCCGTGCAGCCGTATCCTGAAGAAACGCCCTACAACTCGTGCAAGGCCGGCGTGATCACGCTGGCTAAGGGCTTGAGCAAGGCATACTCAACCAAAGGTGTGCTGATCAATGTGATCTCGCCGGCGTTCATCGCAACGCCGATGACGGACGCGATGATGGAGCAGCTGGCCAAGGAGCGCGGCACGAGCGTCGAGGAGGCGGTCGAGTGGTTCTTGAAGAACGAGCGCCCAGGCATCGCGGTGGACCGGCGGGGCAAGCCCGAAGAAGTGGCGGCTGTTGCGGCGCTGATGCTTTCGGAGCGCGCCAGCTACGTCAACGGCTGCAACTGGCGCGTCGATGGCGGCGCGGTGCTCACGGCCTACGGATGATCGCGGCGGTGGAGCGTGCCGGTGTTCCTGTTATTGGACATACACCGGCAGCTCTTGCACCAAAAACTGCTCGCCGATCTTTTCGACCGTGTAAGGCCACTGCGATTGCGTCGGTCGGGTGAAGGTCGAGCCGTCCTCATTTTGAAACTCCACCACAAACGCAAACCGTGTCGGCGAGATGGCTTGGGCCTGGACGACGTTTTGAATCTCAAGGCATTGAAAGCCGTTCATCGTGCAGGCATTCCCCAACAGCTGAGCCTGATCATCAACCGGAACCATCGGATTGAAGTTGGTCAGATCCGCGTAGGAGCCGCCAAACAGCATCGAAGCCTCGGTGTAGCGCCCGCCTTGAAGCGCCGAGAAGAAGCTGACCAGCGCCGATTGCGCTTGCTCAAGATCGGCGGCGGTGGCGGTTGATTGAGCGGCTGGCGTGGTCGTGCTCGCGATCGCGGTTTGGGTTGGAGCGCCGCTGTTGGGTGTCGTGCCGCAGCCCGTGATGGCAAACCCGATCCCGATCGTCGCCAAGAGTCTATGCAGATGTTTCGCTGAATATTTCATATTGGTTGTCCTTCACAAGATGTGCGCCACTCACGCATCCTAAGCGCTCCGTTGCTTGCTTCACGAATGAACACGGCTAGATCCCGCTCTGGGAAAGGAGTTGAGGTGGCGTGCGAGCATGAGCGGCGGTCTTGGCAAGCGCAGGCGGCATACGATAGCGAGTAGAGGATTTGATGCCGCCAGAGTTTAGCACAGCCTGCGGAAGCTCACCAAGCCCGTGAGGCTGGCGTGAAGCTCCGAAGTCGGTGATGGGGTGCTGATAATCAGCAATCTGTGAAGATCAAAGAAAAGCTGAGGCTGGGCAGGGTGTAATTTATGGTTGCAGCGCCGTCTGGATTGTGGCGCGCAGCTCGGCCAAAGGTAGCGTCTGATAAAAGTTTTGGGCTTGACCGTCATCGGTGAGCGTATAGTGCTCTTGAATGCTCCACAAGCTCGATCCATCGACGTTCAATGGAGACGATCCCGGTGCGAATTCTTCTAGAAACACAACAACATGTTCGCCTTGTTGAAACTCATAAAGCGTGTCTGGTTGAGCCTCAAACACGTCGTCGCCGATGCGCCCGCCCCAGGCATACAGCTGCAATGTTCGCGCGTTCTGTTCACCCTTGAGATATTCTTCGACATCAAGCATAACCGGGCGAAAGATCGCGTGGCCGGTTGGATTGCCTGGTCGCTTTCCAGATGGGGTTGTCCAGCGCACTGGCAAAATCTGCTTGACCGTGCCAATCACGATTACGGTTGATAAGCGCGAGGTGCTGGGGATATGGGGAAAGCGATCGAGATAGATTGTGGACTGAATAGGCGGTGAGCCACAGCTGGTGACGAACAGCGTGAGCGCAAGGGGAAGCAGGATGCTGCGTAACATCCGGCCTATACCATACCAATGCGAGCGATGCTTGCGCGACGATGCCATCGACGCCTCCAAAACGTTGTGCTGTTTCTCATTGTGCAGTATGCGGCGTGCGAATCAGAAAGTCAATATCAAACGGGCGGCACTCTGACAGGTGCCGCCCGCTCGATCGATCTCGATTCAGGCTAGGCCGAGTATTGCTCCAGCGTGCGCTTGACGATCGCCAGGAAGCCGTCGGCGGTCGCACCGTCGATCAGCCGGTGGTCGAAGGTCAGGCTCAGGTAGCACATCTGACGGATCGCGATCGCGTCGAAGCCGCCCTCGGAGACGACCACCGCCCGCTTCTGCATCGCGCCGATGCCCAGGATCGCAGCCTGCGGCTGGTTGATGATCGGCATCGCGAAGATCGAGCCCGACACGCCGTGATTGGTGATTGTGAAGGTGCCGCCCTGCGTGTCGTCGGCCT
>JAFAYS010000742.1 GCA_019240175.1 Chloroflexota bacterium
CCGACGACTGCGCCGACGGATGCGCCCGCGCCATCAGACGGGCCGACGCCCCAGCCGTCAGAGCCCACGCCGCAGCCGCCCGCCACCACGCCAGAGGCGACCACCGGTACATCGTTCGCGCTGCCACCGACGATCGAGCTGCCGACCGAGTTTGTGCCAACGCTGCCCGCCGAGTCGCCGCCGCCCGAGCCGAGCAGCACCGTCGGACCATAAAAAAGATCGCCCCGTGTCGACCGAGACGCGGGGCGATGTGCTGGTTGGCGATCCTAAACTGCTTCGACCTCAGGCGCGCGCTGGGTGCCGTCCGAGCGGCGGCGCTCCAGATACACCAGCAGCACCGCGATATCCGCCGGATTGATGCCAGCCAGCCGCGAAGCCTGTCCCAGCGTGGCGGGCCGGAAGCGCTGAAGCACCTGGCGGGCCTCGGTTCGCAGCCCAGGAATCAGGCTCACATCCAGGCTGGCGGGCAAAGGTCGCGTCTCCATCTTGCGGACGCGCTCGGCGGCTTTGTGTTCCTTTTCGATATAGCCGCTGTACTTGGTCTCGATCTCGACCTGCTCGGCGATGTACGGCGGCAGATCCGGCAGCTCAAGCGCTTGCTGTAGCGTTGGATAGCTGACGTCAGGCCGCGCCAGCACCACATCGGCGCTGCACACCTGGCTGATCGGACCGATGCCGGCCTCAGCCAGCCGCCGATTGACCTCGCCTGAGGGCGTGAGCCGCACGCCTTGGAGCGCGCGCTGCGTCTGCGCCGTCCGCTCACGCTTTTCTTCAACCACTGCCCGCCGGCTCTGATCGATCATGCCCAGCTCATAGCCGACCGGTGTGAGGCGCAGATCGGCGTTGTCGGAGCGCAGCAGCAGCCGGTGCTCGGCCCGCGACGTGAACATGCGATACGGCTCGTGGATCTCCTTGGTCACCAGGTCGTCGATCAGCACGCCGATATACGCCTGGTCGCGGCGCAGAATAAACGGTGCCTGGCCGGTGACCTGTCGCGCCGCGTTCACACCCGCGATCAGCCCTTGCGCCGCCGCTTCCTCATAGCCGGTCGTGCCGTTGATCTGCCCGGCCAGGAACAAGCCCGGCATACGCTTGGTTTCCAGAGTCGCCAGGATCTCGCCGGTCGCCACAGCGTCATACTCGATCGCATAGCCGACGCGCATCATCTCGACGTTGCGCAGCGCGGGAATCGTCCGCAGCATCTGCCACTGCACATCTTCCGGCAGCGATGTATTGCAGCCCTGGACGTAGACCTCGCTGGTCTGCCAGCCCTCCGGTTCCAGGAAAAAGCCGTGGCGCTCCTTGTCGGCGAAGCGCACAATCTTGTCTTCGATCGACGGGCAGTAGCGCGGCCCCACGCCCTCGATCACGCCCGAGAAGAGCGGCGCGCGATCCAGATTGTCGCGGATCAGCTGGTGTGTCTCATTTGTGGAGTAGACCAGATAGCAGGGCAGCTGCGGTCGCCAGGCGTCGAGCATCGGCTGGGGAAACGCGCGATTGGGCTGATCGGTGACGAACGACGGAATCGGCGGCTCCGCGCCATAGTAGAAGCCGAAGTACAGCGGCTTGCTGCTGCCTAGCTGAAGCTCGGTCGCGCTCCAATCGATCGTTCGCGCATCCACGCGTGGCGGCGTGCCGGTCTTGAGCCGGACCAGCGGAAAGCCGAGCTGGTGCAGATCTTCGCCCAGCGCCACCGCCGCGCTCTCGCCCGCGCGCCCAGCCGACCACATCGAGTCACCGGTGATCGCGCGGCCACGCAGAAACGTGCCGGTGGTCAGCACCAGCGCGCGGCCATAGTAGCGCCAGCCGGTATGTGTGAGAACAGAGAACAAAGAACTGAGAACAGCAGGATCGTCGTCTCCATTTGTTCTTTGTTCTTGGTTCTCTGTTTGTTGCGGAGCAATAATCCGCTCCACCAGCGCCTGCTTGAGATCCAGGTTCGGCGTGCGTTCAAGCGCGTCTTTCATGCGCTGCGCGTAGAGTCGCTTGTCGCACTGCGCCCGCAGCGCCTGCACGGCGGGACCCTTGGACTCGTTGAGCATGCGGATCTGGATGAAAGTCTCATCCGTCACGCGGCTCATCACGCCGCCCAGCGCATCGATCTCGCGCACAATGTGGCCCTTCGCCGGCCCGCCGATCGAAGGATTGCACGACATATGCGCCAATTTATCAAGGTCGATCGTCAGCAGCAGCGTGCGACAGCCCATTCGCGCCGCCGCGTGTGCCGCCTCGCAGCCGGCGTGCCCGGCCCCGACCACAATCACATCATAAACAGTTTGCATAACGATTCTATTTTACCGCACCGCGCCAATTCGCGCTGATCTTTGGGCAACAGAAAAGCCCAGGCCTGACGCCTGAGCCTTGAAATCTGATCGCAATCCCGTAGGAGTGTGATTGATCACGCCCAGAGTTTACTCAGCCAGCCGTGCCAGCAGTTGCGTGATCAGCGCGGTAAACTTGGGCTTGACCGCCTCGCCAGCCGCCAGCACTTCCTCATGATTGGCGGGCGGCGCGTCCGGCGTGGCAATGTTCGAGATCATCGAGATGCCCAGCACGCGCATGCCGCCATGCCGCGCCACGATCACCTCGGGCACAGTCGACATGCCGACCGCATCAATGCCCAGCAGTTGCAGCATGCGCAGCTCAGCGGGCGTTTCAAACGACGGACCCGCCAACATCGCGTACACGCCGTCGTGGAACGGCACGCCGATCTCGTCCGCGATCTCGCGCGCCAGGCTGCCCAATCCGCTGTCGTAGGCGTGAGTCAGCGCCGGAAAGCGCACGCCCAGCCGCTCGTCGTTGGGGCCGCGTAGAGGATGATGACCGGCCAGGCCGGGAAAGTTGACATGATCTTTGATGCGCATCAGATCGCCGACCTGCCAGTCAGCGCGCAGGCCGCCCGCCGCGTTGGTGACGATCAGCGTGTGCGCGCCGAGCGCCTGCATCACCCGCACCGGAAACGTCGTCTGATCCAGGCCGTAGCCCTCGTAGAAGTGGAAGCGCCCGCGCATCACTAC
>JAFAYS010000806.1 GCA_019240175.1 Chloroflexota bacterium
TCTGATCGCCTCGCATCTGCCGCTGGACGTGCCGCAGCGCCAGGAGGTGCTGGAAACGCTGGTCGTCGAGCAGCGCTTGCACATTGTCTCGACGATGCTGATGCACGAGCTGGACGTGCTTGAGCTTGAGCATCAGCTGCGCCAGGAGGTCGAGCAGGAGGTCGATCGCGCCCAGCGTGAGATCTTCCTGCGCGAACAGCTCAAAGCGATTCAGCGGCAGCTCGGCCAGTCCGATCCCATGCTGCACGATCTCAGCCGGTTGACCGAGCGCATCGAGGCGGCGGGCATGTCCGATCCGATCAAGGAGCGCGCGATCGAAGAGCTGACGCGGCTGGAATCGATGGCACCGGCGACGCCCGACTACACGCTGATGCGGACGTACCTGGATTGGCTGATCGCGCTGCCGTGGCAGACGGCCTCAACCGACAACGGCGATCTGCGCGCGGCGGCGCGTATTCTTGACTGCAATCACTATGGCCTGAGCAAAATCAAGGACCGCATTTTGGAGCATCTGGCCGTGCGCAAGCTGGCGGGATCGCGTGGCCGCTCGCCGATTCTGTGCTTTGTGGGACCGCCCGGCGTGGGCAAAACTAGCCTGGGCCGCTCGATCGCCGAGGCGCTGGGCCGGCGCTTTGTACGGATCTCGCTGGGCGGTGTCCACGACGAGGCCGAGATTCGCGGTCATCGCCGGACCTACATCGGCGCGATGCCGGGCCGCGTGCTCAAGGTCATGAAAGACGCCGGCACCGTCAATCCGGTTTTGATGCTTGACGAGATCGATAAGCTGGGCCGCGACTTTCGGGGCGATCCGGCCTCGGCGCTGCTTGAGGTGCTCGATCCCGAGCAGAATCACGCCTTCCTGGATCACTACCTGGACGTGCCCTACGATCTGTCGCGGGTCATGTTTATCACCACCGCCAATATTCTCGATCCGGTGCCGGATGCGCTGGTCGATCGCCTGGAAGTGATCGAGCTGGCGGGCTACACCGAAGAAGAAAAGGTCGAGATCGCGCGCCAGTTTTTGATCCCGCAGCTGCTGGAGACCAACGGCCTGAGCGGCGTTTCGGTGCGCTTCACCGAGGAAACGCTGCGCAATCTGATTCGGCTCTACACCTACGAGGCCGGCGTGCGCGAGCTAGAGCGCCAGATCGGCGCGGTCTACCGCAAGGTCGCGCGGCGCGTCGCTGAGGAGCGGCCCTACCCGCGCCGGATCGTGCCCAAGATGCTGCCGGCGCTGCTCGGCCCTGATCGCTACGATTATGGCCTGGCCGAGGAGCACGACGAGGTTGGCGTCGCGACCGGCATGGTCTGGACCGAGAACGGCGGCGATGTGATGCCCGTCGAGATCAGCGTGGTCGAGGGCAAGGGCAATCTCACGCTCACCGGCCAGCTCGGCGATGTGATGCAGGAGTCGGCGCAGGCGGCGCTGAGCTACACGCGGGCCAACGCCAAACGGCTAGGCATCGATCCGCGCCGCTTCGATAAAGTCGATATTCATGTCCACGTGCCCGAGGGCGCGGTGCCCAAAGACGGCCCGTCGGCGGGCGTCACGATCGCGTGTGCGCTGATCTCGGCGCTGGCAAACCGGGCGTTGCATCGCGCGGTGGCGATGACCGGCGAGATCACGCTGCGGGGCCGGGTTTTACCTGTCGGCGGCGTGAAAGAAAAGGTGCTGGGCGCGTATCGAGCCGGGATCACGCAGGTGATTCTGCCCAAAAAGAACGAGCGCGATCTGACGGACGTGCCGCGGCATGTGCGGCGCAAGCTGCGCTTTGATTTTGTCGAGCGCATGGACCAGGTGCTGCCGCTGGCCTTTGTCCAGAATCCGCTCGAATTTCCTTACCAGCTCCGCCGCCGCAAAAAGAAAGCGCCGCCCCCAGGCGAGAGCGGCGACGATATTCAGATGTAGATCCACACGGCAGCGCCCGCCGTAGATCCTCAGCCCGGAGCGCTACTGCGTCGGCGCGAGGAATTGCTGCGCCACCCAGCCCTCACCCAGCGGCGTGCGCACTTTCAGCCAGTCGCGCGTACCGTCGTTGAAGTTCTCCCCCAGCGACTCGACGCGCGTGCCTTCGGGCAGCGTGCCGATAATGGTCGCG
>JAFAYS010000809.1 GCA_019240175.1 Chloroflexota bacterium
GGGATCAACAGCCAATATGTAAGATCAAAGATGTACTCTGCCGTTAGCCCTCCACAAATACCTAAGAAAATATGCAGACTACAAGAACTTTGCCTCCACACCTGTATTGTTTACTATTCATAATTGAGCAGACATTCAACTTAGCGAGAAGAATAACGTTTATTTATGGGTGCTGCTGGATGTTGTGCATTTAGCAATAACAATCCAGCAGCGTAGCCACAAGTTCCGCTCAGCTACTCGGTTTTGCTGCCGGTGCTCTCGGCCTCTTCTTTGATCCACACAGTCTTGATATTGACGAACTCACGGATACCGTACGCGCCCAGCTCGCGACCGTAGCCCGAGTGCTTGACGCCGCCAAACGGCAGCCGCGGATCGGAGGCGACCATACCGTTGATAAACACCTGTCCGGCCTCGATCTCGTCGATGAAGCGCTCACGCTCGGTCTCGTCGTTGGTCCAGGCGCTGCTACCGAGACCAAATGGCGAGTCGTTGGCCAGCGCGATTGCCTCGTCGATGTCCCGCACACGGAAAAGCAGCGCGACCGGACCAAACACTTCTTCGCGATAGGCCGGCGCAGATTCGGGAATATCGGCGAGCACGGTGGGCGGGTAATAGTTGCCGGGCCGATCCAGCCGCTGGCCACCGGTGAGACAGCGCGCGCCCGCCTCAACTGAGCGCTGAACCTGCTGATCGAGATCGTCGAGAATGTCGGGCGTTGCCAGCGGGCCGATCTCGGTCGACTCGTCCAGCGGATCGCCGACCTTGAGCGCGGCCATGCCGGCCACGAAACCGCGCTCGAACTCATCCGCGATCGACTCAGCGACGATAAAGCGCTTGGCGGCGATGCACGACTGGCCATTATTGATCGTGCGCGCTTTGACCGCCGTATCGATCGCCACGTCGAGCTGCGCGCTCGGCATCACGATAAACGGATCGCTGCCGCCAAGCTCAAGCACGGTCTTCTTGATCAGCTTGCCCGCCGTCGCCGCCACCTGACTGCCCGCTGGCTCGCTGCCGGTGAGCGTCGCCGCCTTAATGCGATCGTCTTCCAGCACGCGCTGCACCTTGTCGGAGCCGATCAGCAGCGTTTGAAACGCGCCCTGCGGAAAGCCGGCCCGCCGCACAATCTCCTCGATCGCCAGCGCGCACTCGGGCACATTCGAGGCGTGCTTGAGCAGCCCGACATTGCCGGCCATCAGCGCGGGAGCCACAAAGCGAAACACCTGCCAGAACGGAAAATTCCAGGGCATGACCGCCAGCACCGGCCCAACCGGCTGATAGCGGATGTAGCTACAGGTCGCGTTGCTCTGCACCAGCTCATCGGCCAGCAGCTGCTCGGCGTGCTCGGCGTAGTAGCGGCAGGCCCAGGCGCACTTCTCGGCCTCCGCGATCGCCGACTGCAGCGTCTTGCCCATCTCGGTGGTCATCAGCCGGCCCCACTGCTGCTTCTCATCTTCCAAAATCTCGGCGGCGCGCAGCATCCAGGCGGAGCGCTGGGCAAACGAGCTGCGCCGATACGAGCGAAACGTCTCGGCTGCAAGCTGTAGTTTGGCTTCGATCTGCTGGTCGCTGAGCGGCTCGAAGGTTTTAAGGGTCTCGCCGGTCGCCGGATTAATCGTTGCAATCCCCATACAGCACCTTTCGAAGGATATGCGCGGCGCACTTTGTCGCGCTTGATCGAACGGACGACGTTCTGCCGGATCATCGATCGACGGCTTCAACGCGTTGATAACACCTGCGCCGATCTCACCTGCGAATGCTGCCCCCGATCACAGCGTTTAAAGCGAATCCAGGCGGCGCGGGTTGTCCGGCGCGCGGCGATCATAGCGTTGAATTGCGGAATCGACAAGTTGATGCGAGGAGACGAAGCGCAAGATCCCACAGCTGCCTTGCGGGATCTGCCATGGGATCTGAGGTTAAGGTGCTGGGGGTTGATACCAGAACGTAGAGAAACCTGGCGCGACTACAAAGTCAGCGCGCGAAAGAAGCGGTCGGTCACACCGGCCACATCGATCGCCGAAACCCAGCTGACGTTTGCCGGCTCGCGGTTAACGATTGCGGCGAACTCGCCCACCACGCGCTGCATATCGTTGGCATAGCGATCAACAATCGCGCTTATTTCGCGATCACTGGCGATCATCGTCAGCCGCTCGATAAAGGTCAGCCCGACGATCGTCTGGCCGCGCGCCAGGCAATCATCAGTGATGATCTTGACCAGCGCTTCCTGCCGGCCTGTCGCCAGCGCGGAGTCGAGCGCGATCATCATGGCCACCACATCGGGTAGATTGGCCTGTGGCACGCCAGTCAGTGCCGCAAAGGCCGCTACTAGGCCGCGCAAAGGCCGCACCAGGAAACGACCGCCGGTGTTGCCGCTGGCTTCCAAACGATCCACATCTGGCGTCGTGATCGCAAAGTCGGTAAACGTATCCAGCGGCAGCATCGTGATCGGAATCCCCGACTTCAACACAATCTCGGCGGCCTCCGGGTCTTGCCAGGCATTGAACTCGCTCACGGTCGTCTGGTTGCCGCCGCACTTCGCGCCGCCCAGCCACACTATCCGGCCAACACCCTGCGCGGTCCGTGGAAAGCGCTGCAATGTCTGCGCCAGATTGGTCAGCGGCCCCAGCGCGACGATCGTAAAGCCGGGCCTGGATTGCGACAGGCGATGATAAAAGGCCGACACGTTCTTTT
>JAFAYS010000996.1 GCA_019240175.1 Chloroflexota bacterium
CGGATGATACACCGCGTCGCCGGGAATGCCGCGCGAGCTGAAGTCGGCCAGCGTGCGGCCATCTTTGTCGCCGGCTGCCACGCCAATCACCCACGGCGCAACCGAGTACGGGTTGAGCGTGTTCTGGCCGGGACCCTCGTTGCCCGAGGCGAAGACCACTGTAATGCCCGCATCGTGGGCCGCCTTGCTGGCGACATTGATCGGATCGGCGGGATCGAACACGCCGGTCGTGCCCCAGCTGTTAGAGACCACGCGGATGTTGTACTGCGCACGATTGGCCAGCACATAATCGAAGCCTTCGAGCGCGAACAGGATCGAGATCGCGTCGCCCGCACCGATGCCGATCAGCCGGCTATCGGGAGCCACGCCGCGATAGTAGCCGTTGCTGATCGTGCCGCGACCGCCGATCGTGCCCGCGACGTGCGTGCCGTGGCCGCTGGTGGTGTCGGTATTCGGCAGCGGCAGCGAGATCGAGGAGCTGCCCGAAGTAAACAGGTTCGGCGCGAGAATCTTGACGTTATGCGAAACCGCCGGCGAAAGATCGGCGTGTGTGCCGTCAACACCGCTGTCGATGATCGCCACGCCAACATTCTTGCCGGTCACGCCCAGCTCGCTCCACACGCGGTCAGCGCCGATCGTACGTACGCTTTCGTGCATCAGATACTTGAGCGGCTTGTTGAAGAAGGCCGAGGTCAGACCGTTCAACGTCAGCGCCGAGCGGATCTGGCTGGACGAGCCACGCACCGCCAGCATCGGCAGAACATCGAACTCATGCACCAGCACGCCCGTCGAGCGTGCCGCCGCGACATCTGCCGCCGTGGGCTTGTGATCATAGGTCAGGATCGCATCCAGCGATCCACCTAGCGGCAGCGCCGCCAGCTTCTGATTGAGCAGCGAGTCGATCTTGATCCCGGATGCCGACGCAGACTGTCCAAGCGGCGCTGCAAAGCCAATGATCAAGCTAAGCGCCAGAAAGAGGCCGAGCCATCGTGAACCTTTTACCATGGTTCAAACGCTCCTTTCGAATCTTCTAAAACACAATCTTCTGTATCGTTTCGCCGGTAACGCCCGACATCAAAAGAAGAGTAGGAAAGGAGTCAAGCAGGCCTAGCTTCCCTTGATGTGTTAATAATAGTATAGCAACCACATACGGTGGTGTCAACTAGTTTATGAGTAATTAATTCATTCTCTTTTGGATATCAACGGCTTCAGTCTGCCGTAAGGCAAAATCTATGCCAGAGCAGCGCAGTTATCGAGATCAGGAGCGCTTGCACGTCAAACCTGAGGCGGTAGACGCGAGGGATAGGTGATGTGCAGCGCGCAGACGATCGCGTAGGCTGAGGAGGAAAAAAGAACGCCGCCCGGATGAGACTTCCGGACGGCGCTAAGCGTTATGGATCAGTACGGCTACGGATTGACCAGCACCACGCCGTTGCTGGTCGCGCGGTAGTCTTGCGGAATATTGAGAAAACCGCTGACTTTGACTGTCCAGGTGCCCGCCACAGGATTATTGACGTGAACGGTCTCGTTGGCGTAGTTGTAGACCGATTGGATCACCTCTGATTTGGCCACCAGCGCGCCCTGCGGATCATACAGATACAGGTTGAGATCGCTGGCGATCGTGCTCCAATCGACTGTCACATCCAGCGAAAGCGTACCGGGCGCGACCTCAATTGTGCGAGTATGGCTGGCGGCCAGACCAGGCAGACTCACGCCAACGTTGCCGGTCCAGGCTGTGGTTTGATCGTAGACCTGGTACTCTGCGCCAGTCTGTGGATCGCGATATTTGCGCACGTTCTTGATCTGCTTGGCTGTCTCGACAGCTTTGCGAGCGTTAAGATAGCCCGCGCCCGCCGCGTACTCCTGGTAATCCGGCATCGGCGTGGCAGTATTGATCAGCACGCGCTTGATCACATCTGGTGTGAGTCGCGGATTCGCCTGCACCATCAGCGCGATCGTGCCCGAAACGTGCGGCGCGGCCATGCTGCTGCCATTGGCGACGGTGTAGTAGGGCAGATGCTGCGGCTGGAGATAAAGCGGATCGGTGGCCAGGTTGGGCACGTTGGTTGCCACGCCGGTCACCGCGCGATCCGAGGCGATCAGATAGCCGGGCGCGGTCAGCGTTGGATGGTAGAAATCATCGCCGGGAATGCCGCGCGACGAGAAGAACGAGACGTTCCTGCCATCTTTATCGCCCGCCGCCACGCCGATCACCCACGGCGCGACGCTGTAGGTATTCAGAGTATCGGTGTTGGAGCCGGAGTTGCCCGAGGCAAAAACCACCGCGATGCCCGCGTCGTGAAGCGCTTTGGTCGCAACGTTGACCGGATTGTTGGGATCGAAGCCGGGAATGATGTTGCCCCAGCTAGCGTTGACGACCCGAATGTTGTACTGCGCTTTGTGCGCAATGATCCAGTCGAAGCTGGCCAGCGCGGTGAAGATCTCGATCGCCTCGCCCGCACCAAGGCCGACGAGATTCGCGCGCGGCGCTACACCACGATAGTACTGGCTGCTGGCCGCGCCGGACGCGCCGATGATGCCCGCGACATGTGTGCCGTGACCGCCGCTGGTATCGGTGTTGGGCTGGTTTTCCAGATACCACACCGGCAGATTCAGCATATCGAGATCAACACCGGCGGCGTACTGTAGGCCAATCACTTTGGTATTTTGCACGGTCTTCGCGCCGTACTGTAGATCGGGGTGCAGCCCATCGATGCCGGTATCGACCACCGCTACACCGACGCCCTCGCCCTGATAGCCGAAGTCGGCCCACACGCTCGAAGCACCGATCGTGTTGACGCTCTCACGTAAGAAATATTGCAGTCGCTGGTTAGCATACACTGAGCGCACACCGTTGAGCTGCTTGATCAGGTCGATCTGTCGGGGCGTAGCCAGCACGCCGACCATCGGCAGCTGCCGCAAAGGCGCGATCGAGACGCCCAGGCCAAGCAAACCGGTCAGCTGGAGCGTTGTCGGCTGGGCATCAAAGGTCACAATCACCGGAAGCGGCAGATCTGGCGCGGCGGTCAGAAGCTGCTGCGTCAACGCCGGATCAACGATCAGTGCGGCGGCTTGGCTTTGACGAGGTGTTATCGTAAATGCCAGGGTGAAAAGTCCAACCAGAAAGAGGCAGATCAGGCGGGACATGCGGCGCATACAGGTTCCTTGCATAGGATTAAGTTGCTAAATTATAAACACCCTAAAAAGTGGTGTCAATGGATGCGATAGAGCAAAATCTGGGCCGAGAAGAACGGAGAACCTAGAACCCAGAACCTAGAACCTAACGAACAAGGGAACAAAAGAACAAAGGAACAAAGAGAACTGCATGTCCGGCACTTCGGCTCAGTTTGTTCCCTTGTTTATTTGTTCTTTTGTTTCAATGCCGCTAGCGCGGTGCACGCGGCTTGCGTCGCCGGGTGGTTGGAGCCGAGGCACCGCTCGAAGATCGCCAGGGCGTGAGCGAAGTACTCGTGCGCTGCCTGCACATCGCCTTGCTTTTGCAGCACGAGGCCCAGATGATTCAGCGACGTCGCCGTGTCGGGATGGTCGGCTCCCAGCACCCGCTCCCGAATCGCCAGCGCCTGCTCGTGATAGCTCTGCGCTTCCACATAGCGCCCTTGGGCATAGCGCAGGTTGCCTAAACTCAGCAAGCTGAGCGCCATACCAGGATGATTCAGGCCCAGCACGCGCTTGTGGATTGTCAGCGCCTGTTGCAAGCAATTCCAGGAGCGATCATACTCGCCCTGGGCACACAGCACAACGCCCAGATTGATCAGCGTGTGCGCGGTGTCGGGGTGCTCATCCCCCACGACGCGCTCCTGGATCGCCAGCGCCTGTTCCAAACAGCGCCGCGCCTCCGCATACGCTCCGAGTGATTCCAAAATGACGCCCAGCGTAGATAAACTCCGCGCCGTCGCCGGATGCTCCAAGCCCAGCGTGCGCTGCTGGATCGCCAGCACCTGCTCCGTGTAGCGCCGCGACTCCGCAAACCTGCCCTGAAACCAGTGAACACCGCCTAGGCTGTAGATGCTCTGCGTAGTATCACGATGCTCCAGGCCTAGCACGCGCTCCTGGATCGCCAGCGCCTGCTCCAAACAGCGCTGCGCCTCCGCATATTCACCTTGCCGCCAAAGCACCGTACCCAGATTACTCAGGCTGCGCGCGGTATCGGGGTGCTCCGTTCCCACGACGCGCTCCTGGATCGCCAGCGCCTGCTCCACATAGCGCCGGGCCTCGGCATAGGTGCCAAGTAGACGAATA
>JAFAYS010001127.1 GCA_019240175.1 Chloroflexota bacterium
CGTTTTCTTGAGCTTCACGCTGTCGCAGGCCGGCATGGTGCGGCACTGGTTCCGGCTCAAAGAGCGCGGCTGGCAGCGATCGGCGCTGATCAACGGCCTCGGCGCACTGACGACGTTCGTGGTGATGTGGGTGATCGTGATTGCGAAGTTTGCCGAGGGCGCGTGGATGGTCGTGGTGCTGATTCCGATCCTGGTGCTGTTCTTCATCGGCATTCACAAGCACTACGCCAACACCTCGCAGCAGCTTTCGCTGGAAGGGCTGACACCGCCCCCGGCGCTGCACAACACCGTGATCGTGCCGGTCTCGACGCTGCATCGTGGCGTGATCAACGCGCTGAAGTACGCCGAGACGATGGCTCCCGGCAATGTGACGGCAGTCCACGTCGCGATGGATGAGGAGCAGACCGCCAAGCTGCGCGCCAAGTGGCCTAAGTGGAGCGACAACGTGCCGCTGGTCGTGCTCGACTCGCCGTATCGCTCGCTGGTACGCCCGTTGATCTGCTACCTCGACGAAATCGATCGCCAGTGGGACAACGATGTGATCACGGTGGTGCTGCCGGAGTTTGTGCCGGCGCGCTGGTGGCACGCGCTGCTGCATAACCAGACCGCGCTGATGATCAAGGGCGCGCTGCTCTTCCGCAAGAATCGCGTGGTGGTCAGCGTGCCGTACCGTCTGGATCAATAAACCACCTTCGCCGGCTTTGATCCACGTGGATCAAAGCCGGTTTGTTCTTTAATTCGCCTCTGACACGCACTACGTCAACATTTGCGACGGCAACATTTGCTCCGTGAGGAGACGGGCGAGCATGGTGCTTCGCTGCGATCCTTGGAGCCATGGCGCAAGCAGTTGACGACCATGCCAGTACGTAAAAATATAAGCTTCACAGAAAGGACGCTGTAGGGCTTGCAGCGCCCGCTGGGCTGCCGCCTGGTCGAGCAAGCCATGCTGCATCAAGTAGTGCATGACCTCAGCACTGGCGTATCCCTCATCAAGCATCAGCGCAGCGTTACAGCGCACGCCCCACAGCAGATCCGTCGCTTGATCCACCTGGTTGAGCTGGCTGCCATCCGGCGCGATCCCGGCCTCGGGATAAATATGTTCTTCGAGCCAACGTGCTGCCTCCTCCGCCGGGAATACCAGCTCGTGCGCCCACAGCGCGATCCCTTCGCTGATCACAAATGGCGGTGTGAGCAGAAAACTGACCTGCTGTTCACGGACCCCTTGTTGCCGGATGAGATACTCTTCTTTGAGGCAGAGTTCCGCGATATGGCCGGGATACGCCTCGTGACACACGATATAAAGCAAATCGGCGAGATTGAAGGGATAGTCCGGATTGATGAGCAGCCGGGATCTGCCATTGCCGAGATAGTGTGCCATCGCACGCACCGGTTGATCGCGGATGGCTTCGATCGTCACCTGATCAGCGTCTGGGAGGTCGATCAGCGCGTTGGTGCGCTGGCGCGCCTCGTCCAGGGCGCGCTGAATCAAGCGCGGGAGCAGATGGCTTCGCTCGCGCGGGATCGTGTAGTGAACTTGCCAGTCGTGCAAGCGTTGCGCGAGGCTGCCCCGTCCCGGTAACGCTTGATTGTACAAGGCGTGGGCGTCCGCGAAAATCGTCTCCGGCACATACTCAACGTGCAGATCGAAGCAGCCGTGGGCTTGTTCACGCAGCGCAATCTGTTCACCGGCAACCCGGCGACTCACCAGTTCCAAGGCTGAGACGAGTTTGGTCAGGTAGGTTGCGCGCGCAGGCGGAAAGCTATCACAGACGGTTTCCCTGAGCAGCTGCGCATCATGGACGAGGCGTGCGACTGCCGGTACTGGTTCCTGATCCACCTGGGCTTGATATGCGGGTGGTCCATAATAATCAAGTAGTGAGGTATCGTTCGTGTGAAGCACAATCAGCTTGTTCAAGCGGAGCGCCAGCAGCATATAGTCGCGTAACCAATCAGACTCCATAGCGATCAGCACCTTTGCTTGTATTGGGCTCGGCGTTACAACAGCAACCAAATCGTCATGACGACACAAAACGCCATCAGCAGCAAGATTCCGCTGTAGTAGAAGGCTGTTCGCCGCTGTTTGCGCCCGCTGGCAAAGGTGCCCTCCCAGCCTGGCGGATACGGCGACGTAGGGCCGTAGTAGCCGGCCTCAAACATGTGCAGCAACACTTCGATCCGCTCAACGGTTGTGGCGTTCTCTACAGATCGCTTGGAATAGCCCAGGATACGGATCGCCAGGATGCTGCTGGGCACAGCGATCAGGAGCGTGGCCAGAATCTTGATCGGCAGCGCGTAGGGCAGCGGGTTGGCCCGATCCGACAAAGCTACGAGCGCACCAAACGCCGCGACCAGAAAGCCGGTCGACCATTCGAAGAGCTGCTGCTCGCGTCCTTCGCGTCGTTGAATCTCACCGAGCTGATGGGTCAAGGCATGCAAAAGGATCGTAACTTTATCCGTAGATGACAGATCCATCGTGTGCTCCACAAACTGCTAGCCGCATGGGAACGGCTTGTTGACGTCGCTGTAGATCGAGATGAGCAGCGGACCCAGCGCCGCAAGATCGCTGGCAGATCAACAACGGTACGCTGCCGACGCACATGCAGCGTACCGTCCAATCGGGTCTGCGCGACGCTGAATTTACCCCCGATCCAGCGCCTGCTGCAACACCTTATACATATCAATAACCATTTCGCGTGGAATATCATGGCCGACATCGGGATAGCTTTCGAGATGCGCATCGAAGCCCTGCTGCTGCAGCCAGGTCACGGCCTCCTCGGCCAGATCGACGGGCACAACCTGATCGTCGGCACCGTGAAAGACCCAGATCGCCGGACGCTCACCCTCGGGCAGGGCGGCCTCCGTACGGAACTCCGGCACCAGACGGCCCGCCAGCGGCAGCGCCAGCCCGATCGTATCGGGATGATACAGCGCCAGCGCGTAGCTCAGATCGCCGCCCTGCGACAAGCCCATCACCGCCGCCTTGCCGCGATACGGCTGCTGCCGGCTGATCGCGCGCAGGAAGCCGGCCAGCTGATCGGCGATCGCGCGGATCGTCGCGCCCTGCTCGGCGAGCGGCTGATCGTAGAAATCGAGTGGGAACCAGGTGTAGGCATCGCCCAGCGGCAGCGGCGCAAACGGCAGCAGAAAGCGCGCGGGCTGCGGATAGCTGGCGCAGATCGGCAGCATCGCCTCGGGGCCGGAGCCCATCCAGTGCAGTACCAGCACACACGGCAGATCCGCACTTGCCCCGTCGGCTCCCGTGCAATATTCGAGATAGGTGATTCCATCAAGCTCGTGAGTCGTCACATTCGGATCGGACGCCATCGAAACCCATCCTTTAGCTCAAGCCACTAAAAAAGGAAAGCCGAATCAGCGTGCTGATCCGGCCTTCCTCGATTCCAATCGGAGCTACACCGGCAGCGCGGCGCTCTCGGACTGACCGGCGGTCGACTCCTTGGCGGGCTTCGGCGTGACCGGCAGCGGCGGCACAATCGCGTCGGGCAGCTCATCCTCGACCAGCCGCAGCCGATCGTAGCGGTAGCCCACGACGAACGACACGATGCCGAGCAGGCCCAGCACGATAAACATCAGGCCGATGCCGCGTCCCGGCCCGGTGCCGATCACCAGACCGAGCGTGCTCGCCAGCGGACCGCTGATCAGCGGCTGGAACACGTAGTCGGCCAAGAAGCCGGTCGTACCGAAGGCGAGCGGCATCGCGGCAGTCGCCACAGCGGCGCGAATACCGAAGACGCGGCCTTGAATGTCGGCGGGAACCTTGCGCTGCCAGATCACCTGGCTGCTGGCACCGATGATCGGAATGCCGAAGGTGAACAAGAACGCCGCCACGCCGACCAGCCAGGGCGAGGGCAGCAGGCCGATCAAGATCATGCTCAGGCTCGACAGCAGCATACCGCCCAGCACGCCATAGACTTTGCGCTCAGGGCCGCCCCAGATCGCCAGCAGCACGCTGCCGCCCAGGATGCCGAGACCGGCGACCGACAAGATCGTGCCGAGCGCAGCCGGTGTCGTGAAGCCCAGCACCAGCGGCGTCGACAGCGAGACAACGGTGCCCATCAAGAAGTTGCTGGCCGCGAAGAAGAGCATCAGGCCGACCAGACCCGGACGCTGCCGGATGTAGCGGAAGCCGAACATCGTTTCTTGCCACAGCGTGCCACGCGCAAGCGCGCCCTCCGCCGACTGCTGCGGACGCGGAATGCGCACCGACAGCAGTGTCAGCACCGCGAAGACAAACGTGATCAGGTCGATCGAGATCACGCCGCCGACGCCGATGAAGCCGACCAGGAAGCCCGCCAGCACCGGCGCGACCAGCTGGCCGACACCCTGCGCCAGCTGCACCAGACCATTGGCCTGGCCCAACCGCTCGCTTGGCACGAGCTGCGTGGTTGCGGCGGCATAGGCCGGGAACTGGAACGCGCGGAAGACGGCGCTGATCGCGGTAAGCGTGTAGATATGCCAGAACTCGAGCTGATTGTTCAGCAGCAGGTAGACCATCGCCACCGTCGTCAGAGCGGCTCCCGCGTC
>JAFAYS010000175.1 GCA_019240175.1 Chloroflexota bacterium
AGATTATGTGCTAACGCTGAAAGAACAGCCCGACCGCCAGGGCGTGCTGGTCAGTCCAGCGGCTTTGCGCGAACAGCTACAGGCGAGCGATCCAGAATGGAATTTCACCGACGCCGAGATGATGACGGCGGTGGGACATCTGGAAACACACGGCTACGTCGCCGTCCTGCGTAGCTCGGCGGGCGAGCAACACATCCTGCTCACGCCCGAGCTGCTGGTCACGCTGGCCTCCTCGATCGTGCTGCTGGCCGACAAGCATCCGCGTGAGCTAGGCGCGGTGAGCGAGACCGAACTCTTGCAGGGCCAATACCCGTTTGACGAGCTTGAAGGATTGGCAATAGCCGAAAGCCAGATCTTGCTCGACGCAGCGATCCTGCGCTTCTTGGGCCACAACATCTGCTTCCGCGAAACGCTAGGCAACGAGACGCTGCTGATCTTCCCCGGCCTGATCAAGCAGAAGCGCCCCTTACAAGACGATTTGCCCGCCACCGACGACATTTCCTATGTCGTGCGTGGTCGCGTGGAAAACCTCTATGCCTCGCTGGTAGTGCTGCTGGGCTACACGCCCTCGTTCACGCGCATCAACCAGTGGCAGAACCAAGCGCAGTACGAGATGGGCGCGGACGAGATCTGCGGCTTTCGCTTGATCGAAGACCGCCAGGGCGAGATCGAGCTGGTACTGTACTACGGCGACCGGATGCCTGGCGGCGGACGCGGCAAGTTTCAAGAATTATTCGAGCAGTTCCTGTATCAGCGTGAGGTGGAAGTAACACCGTTCCCGCCGGTTGTTTGCGCAAACAAACATCAGCAAAAGCGCGCGACCGTGATCGAGCGCGTGCGTGATCGCAAGCCGTTCATGTTCTGCGATGAGTGTGGTGACAAAGTTGCGCTACCCGATTTGAACAAGCCGCAAAGCATCGGGCTTGGCGCGTCGCCGTGGCTGCAACGTGAAGAGGCAGCGGCACGCTTGCGCAGCGCCTACGAAGTGCAGCTCACCAAGGTCAAAGGCTACCGACGTAATTGGGCCGTGCCGCGCTGTTACATCAGCCGGTTGCCGGAACAAGCTGCGTGGGCCACCGAGCTGATCCGCGATCTGCGTGAGGCGGGTGTGTATGTCGTTGAGCAAGCGGCGCACGTTCAGCCCGATGATTTCGTCGTCGTGCTGGATACGCTGGCGTATCGGAATGCATTCAAGTCGGGAGTTTCCGATCTTGCAGCTGATGCGCCGCTGGTCCGCGCCCGTTTTGGTGGGCGACAGTTGATTTCGCTGGCGCTGAAGGGTCGTGTTGGGGCTCACGAATTCAAGGATTGCACGTTCGGCAGCTTCTGCGATGAGACGCACTATCCCGTGAGCCTCTTCGATCTGGTGCTGAACCTATACGCGATTCCATTCACGCACGTCGGCTTCGCGCCGCTGCGGCAAGCACTGCACGAGCAGTGGGAGCGAACGCTGGCACCCAAGCAAGGTGATGACATGACTTCACCGCTCAAGATCTTCATCAGCTACGCGCATAAGGACGAAGCTTTCAAAGATGAGCTGGTCACGATGCTGGCGAGTTTGCAGCGTCGCGGGATTGTTGATGCCTGGCAGGATCGGCGCATTGAGGCGGGCGATGAGTGGAACCAATCGATCCAGGATGCGATGAACGAGTGCGATCTGGCCTTACTGCTGGTCAGCGCCGACTACCTGGCATCGCGGTTCATCCAGGAGGCAGAGCAGCCCAAGCTGTTACAGCGTCGTCAGGAGCTGCAAGCGCACGTGATTCCGATCATTGTGCGCGCGTGTACCTGGCAGAGCGAGCCGGTGCTGAAAGATCTGCAGGCCATGCCACGGGATGGCAAGCCGATCATCACATTCTCGCGAGAGAACGGCGATCGGGATCAGGCCTGGACCGATATTGCGCGTGTCATCGAGCAGCGCGCCCAAGCAAGGAGCACCACTGATGAGTGATGAAACGGTGCTGACATTCCAGGGGAACGCCGCGCTCAAGCGGCGCGGCGTGTTCGTCGGCACGTGGCGCTGGGAAGCGTTGATCACGGGTAGCTTACTTGACGGCTGCAGGATACTAGCAGATCAGGCCAGGATATAAAACTGCTGAGGTGAAGCGATGCGAACAGGGCAAATTTTCATTGATGTTCGCCACGGCCATGCACTCGTGAGTCGCTATCTGCCGTTTGGTCGGGAGGCGGTGACGTGGGAGGCGGCGCGCAACGCCCGCGAGCTGGAGGCATCTGCATGGATTGTGCTAGGGCGGAGCGGGATAACTCCACAGCACAAAGGCCACTATTGCTGTCCCACAGATCTTGCCGCCCAAGCAGAGTTTGAGCCGATCCAGCACCTGTAGCGGCTAGGAAGTCCTAACCGCAGCCGGCATCATGTTGTGCAAACTGTCACTGCGCGATCAGCCCGCCGTCAAGCACCAGCGCATGGCCGGTCATAAACGCGGCGCTGTCGCTGCACATGTATACGATCGCGTCGGCGA
>JAFAYS010000259.1 GCA_019240175.1 Chloroflexota bacterium
CAGCAGCGAGTGACCGCCCAGATCGAAGAAGTTATCATGGATGCCGACGCGCTCAAGCTTCAGCGCCGCCTGCCACACGTCGGCAATCTGGCGTTCGACGCCGCTGCGTGGTGCCAGATAGGTCGGCGTAAGCTCAGGCCGGTCGTCGGTAGGTGCGGGCAGTGCGCGCAGATCAACCTTGCCGTTGGGTGTCAGCGGCAGGGCATCCAGCACCACAAATGCCGCCGGGATCATGTGCGCCGGCAGGTGCTCTTGAAGGTGTCGCCTGAGGATCGAGGGGAGGCCGTCAGCCCCTTGTTCGCCCTTGCCCTGAACCTCGCCAAGCTTGTGGCTCGATTGCGACAAACTACTTTCTTTGTTCTCTTCCCCTAGGTTCTTGGTTCTAGGTTCTAGGTTCTTGACCACGTACGCGACCAACCGTTTGTCGCCGGGCGCGTCCTCACGGGTGATCACAACCGCCTCTTGAACCGCTGGATGCGTGCTCAGCAGCGTTTCGATCTCGCCCAGTTCAATGCGAAAGCCGCGCAGCTTGACCTGATGATCCAGGCGGCCCAGATATTCCAGATTGCCGCTCGGCAGCCAGCGCGCGCGGTCGCCGCTATGGTAGAGCCGCCCCGCGCCAAAGGGATTCGGGATGAACCGAGTGGCGGTCAGGGCCGGATCGTTGAAGTAGCCCCGCGCCAGCCCCGCGCCGCCGATATACAGTTCGCCAGGCACGCCCACTGGCACGGGATGCAAAGACTCGTCCAGAACATGCACCTCCGTGTTGATCAAGGGGCGTCCGATCGAGATATAGCCGCCATGGTTCGGCTCGCGCGGATCGACGTGGTAGAAGGTCGAGCAGACCGTGGTCTCGGTCAAGCCATAGCCGTTCGAGATCGTGGTTGTTTGCACCAGTTGATCGATATCGCCGTGGGCCAGCGCTTCACCGCCGCTCAGGATCAGCCGTAGCGCAGGTAGGTCGCTGGCACGCGTGTTCAAGCGGGCGATCAGCGAGGGCACGGTGCTCAGCATGGTGACGTGGCGGCGGCTAATCAGCCCATACAGCGCCTCGAAGTCCAGCACCTCTATAGTGTTGGGCAAGACCACCGCGCCGCCGGCACACAGGATCGGGAAAATTTCGCCGATAAAGCTTGCCGATGCCAGCGACGTGAGCGGCAACATTCGATCATCGGTGCCCGGCTCGTAGGAGCGCACAAACGACTCGATCAGATTGGCGATGCCGCCATGGGTCAGCACTACGCCCTTGGGCTGGCCGGTTGAGCCCGAGGTGTAGATCACGCAGGCGGCGTTTTCGGCTGAGACTGCGACCGGCATGTAGTCGTTGTGTTTAGTTGTAGCGCCCTCGTCGTCATCCAGGCAGATCAGCTGTGCGTTGTGCCGGGACAGATCTTCGCGCAGCGCGGTCTCGGTCAGCACCACTGCTGCCCGCGTCTGGCTCAGCACGAAGGCGATCCGATCATGCGGATACGCTGGATCGAGCGGCACATATGCGCCGCCCGCCTTGAGAATCGCCAGGATACCGACCATCATTTCGGCGGAGCGCTCGGTGCAGATGCCGACATAGGTTTCGGGCCCCACGCCCAGCGCCCGCAGCCGGCTGGCGAGCGTGTCGGCACGGGCGTTGAGCTCGGCATAGCTGAGCTGCGTGTCGCCATAGATCACGGCGATAGCCTGTGGTGTGCGCTGCGCCTGGGCTTCGAAGAGTTGATGCACGGTTGCCAGCGCTGGGAGATCCGCCGTGGTCGCATTCCAGCCGGCGAGCTGTTGCTGCTCAGCCTGGCTCAGCAGCGGCAAGTCGTCGACCAGCTGATGTGGATCGACGGCGATCGCTGCCAGCAGCGTCTGGAAATGCTGCGCCATGCGCTCAACCGTGGCGGGCTCGAACAGGTCCGTGTTGTATTCCAGCGTGGCGGCCAGGCCGCTGGAGGTTTCGCCCATGGCCAGCGAAAGATCGAACTGGGCGATGCGCTGCTCAAGGTTCAGCGACTCCCACACCAGCCCACCGACAGTGATTTGGCTGCCGCTTTCGCCAAGCGCAAACGCCGTCAGATCGGCCTGCTCACGGATGTGCGACTTTTGCAGCGCAAACATGACCTGAAATAGCGGTGATCGGCTGAGATCGCGCTCGAACTCCATGCGCTCAACCAGCGTGACAAATGGGTAGTCCTGGTGCGCAAAGGCGTCAAGCGTGGTTTGGCGTACGCGCTCGACTAGCCCGGCGAAGCTTGGCCGCGCCGAAAGATCCGCGCGCAGCACCAGGGCGTTGACGAAGTAGCCGACCGTGTTGGTGAATTCCGCTCGACTACGTCCTGCTGTCGGCGTGCCGATCAAGAACTGTTGCTGTCCGCTGTAGCGATAGAGCAGCGCCTGGAAGGCCGACAGCAGCACCGTGTACAGGGTGGTGCTCTGCGCCTCTGCCAGTGCCTTGAGCTTGCGAGCCAGCGCTGCGTCCAGCGCGAAGCTGTGCGCCGCGCCCGCATCGCTTTGCAGCGCCGGTCGCAGCCGGTCGGTGGGCAGGTTCAGCACGGTGGGCCAGCCTGCCAGCTGATGCTGCCAGTAGGTCGCCAGTCGTTCGCCTTCCGTTCCGGCCAGCAGATTGGCCTGCCAGCTCACATAGTCGCTATAGCGCGGCGGCGGTGCGAGCTGAGGCATAGTGCCGGAGCGCTCAGCCTGGTAGATCAGGCTCAGCTCATGCGTCATCACCACCAGCGACCACAGATCACTGACGATGTGATGCACAGTTACCAGCAGCAGGTGCTCCTGAGTTGAACAGGCCAGCAGGTCAACGCGCAGCAGCGGGCCGCGCTCGAGATCGAAGGGCTGCTGTGCCGCATCGCGCAGCCACGCGCGACGCTCAGTCTCACTCCAGCCGGCTGCATCATGCGCGGCAAAGGCGATCTGCGCGTGCTCCTGGATCTGCTGGATTGCCTCACCGTGTTGCAGGTTGAAGGTTGTCCGCAGCGCGGGATGGCGCTCAAGCAGGTGTTGAAAGCTGTGGCGCAGCGCCGGCACATCGAGGTCGCCACGGATGCGCACGGCGGTGGCGATGTTGTAGGCCACGCTTTCGGGCGTCAGCTGGTGCAAAAACCAGAGCGCGCGCTGGCCCGGCGAGAGCGGATACGCATTCTCCGCAAACACGTCAGGGCTGATTTGTGCCGGTGCTGCTGTCGCGTCAAGCGTTGCCAGCAGCTCTGCCGCAAGCTGATCGATCGGCTGGTCTTGGAGAAAGCTGACCATTGGCACAACCACGCCCAGCTCGGTTTCGAGCGCGTGCTGGAGCTCAACGGCCATCAGCGAGTCGAGGCCGAGCGAACTGACCGGCTGATCCAGGCCAATCTGCGCCGGATCGACCTGAAGCGTTCGCGCGATCTGGGCTTGCAGATAGGTCGCCAGCAGCGCCGGTCGCTCATCAGCCGGGGCAGCCAGCAGCATAGGCCTCGTCAGCTCCACGGTCGGGGCGAACGCCGGCTCTTCGTGCTGGCTGGTCGCGATCGTTTCCAGCGTGCCGTTGAGAAAGCCGGCCCGACAAGCATGGCGCTGAATCTTACCACTGGATGTTTTGGGAATGCTGCCGTGACGCAGCAGGGCTACCGCATACACAAACAGCTCATGCTGCTGGGAAACCGCCTGACGAATGGCACTCGCCACCGCCTCCATGTCGGCCTTGCGGTGCTCGCGCTCGACTTCCTGCACGATCACCAGGCGCTCTTCGCCATCGACCTCGACCGCGACCGCCGCGCCGCTGCCGGAGCGCAGCGCCGGGTGACTGCGCTCCACCGTCAGCTCGATATCCTGCGGATAATGGTTGCGCCCGCGAATGATGATCAGGTCCTTGATGCGACCTGTGACAAACAGCTCGCCGGCGTGGAGAAAGCCCAGGTCGCCCGTGCGTAAAAACGGGCCTGCATCGTGATCGCCGGCCAGGCGCGCATCAAAGCTGCGTTCGCTCTCGGCGGGCTGATTCCAGTAGCCCTGCGCCGTGCTGGGGCTGGACACCCAAATCTCGCCAACCTGCCCCGGCGCGCATTCGATCGTCGTCTCGGGATCAACAATCGCGACGCTTTGCAGTGGCTGTCCACTGCTCACCAGGATGCGCGCCTGCGTCTCGTCGGCGCGCTCGACGGCCTGCCTGTGCTCTAGCGCGCTGGCGTCGAAGGCGGCCACCACCGGCGCGACCTCCGGCATACTACCGGCAACAATCAGCGTCGCCTCGGCGAGACCATAGCACGGGTAGAACGCTTCGCGCCGAAAGCCGCACTCGCTGAACGCTTCGGCAAACCGGTTGAGTGTGTCGGCGCGGATCGGCTCGGCACCGTTGAACGCGACTTGCCAGCTGCTCAGATCGAGCTGGGCGCGCTGCTCGGGCGTAATTTTGCGCACACACAGATCGTAGGCGAAGTTGGGGCCGCCGCTGATCGTAGCCTGAAAGCGCGAGATGGCTTGCAGCCAGCGCAGCGGACGCTGGAGAAAATTGACCGGCGACAGCAGCATACTCGTGCCGCCACAGTAGATCGGTTGGAGCAGCCCGCCAATCAGGCCCATATCGTGATAAAACGGCAGCCAGAAGACGCCGCGCGACTCCTCATTGGTGCCAAATCCTTGCTGGATCAGGCTCAAATTATGCAGCAGGTTGCCGTGGCTCAGCATGACGCCTTTGGGCGTGGACGTCGAGCCCGAGGTATATTGCAGAAAGGCCAGCGATCCGCCGTCGATCGCCGGGTCGCGCCACTCCGCAGCCAGGTCGTCGGCGATCGTATCGGTTGCATACCACTTGACCGCGCTAAACTCGGGTGCCTGCGCCGCCACCAGATCGGCCACAGTCATGATTGGCGTCGTCGTGAGCGCAATCGTGGGCCGCGCGTCGCCCACAATGCCCTGCAAGCGCGGAAGCGTCCGCTCAAGCCGGGCCGGGTTCGGCGGATACGCGGGAACGGCTACTGCGCCGGCATACAGGCAGCCAAAGAACGCCGCGATATAATCCAGCCCCGGCGGGTACAGCAGCAGCACGCGCTCGCCCGTGGCACCATGGCCTTGGAGCAGCGCGCCGATCGCCTGAGCACGCCGATCGAGCTCCCCGTAGGTGAGGTGAGCTTCTTCCAGATCGCCGTCGAGCAAGAACGTGTAGGCGTGCTTGTTTGGTTGAAGCGCTGCTCGTGAGCGCAGAAGCTCGATCAGAGTTGTATGTGCGCCAGGATGCTGCATATCACGCTGCCTTATCATCGAGAGTAACACGATCTTTTGGGATCAGTTGCATAGATTGAGCATATTCGCGCTGCGCGTACCGTGTTAAACCACGAGCAACGATCGCAACACAGTCCCATTAGATCAAGGAAAAGCCATTCATACCAATTCGTCGTGGAAGCAAACATATGGGCTGGGAGCACAGGAGTCAGACGCGTATGCGCAATGACTCCTGTGCCGGGATCTACCCCAATCCCCGCGCCATGTATTACGAGCTACTCTCCATCGCCGCGATCATCGCCTGTACATCTTCCGGCGAAAGGTGCTGTACCGAGGCTAGCAGGTCGGTCAGTTGATCAGCGTTTACCATGCCCAGCAGGCTTTGCTCGTCCGCCGCCGACTCGGACGGCAGCTCGTAGCCGAGCTCAGCGGCAAGCTGCTGCGCCGGCGCGCCCAGCCGCCACGGCAGCTTGACTTTGCGCCAGGTCTCGCTCAGCTTGGCATCGACGCTGTCGTGCTTGAGAATATTGGGATCGCCAATGCCGGAGATCATACGCTCGCGCTTGTTATCGTACGGCTGGATTACCGCCGGATCGTAGGGTAGCTCCAGGAAGTCGCACACGCCGCGCATGGTTTCTTCAGGCCGGCTGACTAGCTGCTCGTAGTAGACACGCAGCTGCCGGTCGTCGTCAACCTCTTGCAAAAACGTCATCAGGTTGCGATTGCTGGTCACCCAGACTTTCTCCGACACCACGAACGGATCGACATCATCCGAGCCGTAGAGCACCGGGCTAAACAGCTTGTCGAGCCGGATGCGGACCATCGACTCGATCACCGCGTAGGGATGCCGCACCAGGTGGATGTATTTGGGTCGATCGAAGATCGCTTCGGCACGCTGCAAGGTTTCGAGGCTCATGGTGTAGGAGGGCGATTTGTCGACCAGGATGCGTGGTGCCGAAAGCTGCTGCAGCCGGGAATACACCTCGTAGATCGGCGTATCCTGCGCCACCAGATCGTCCATGTAGGCTCTGGCAGCGTCGGGATCGCGATCCAGCAGCTCCATAAAGGTCCATTGTAAACCCTGCGCCGCCCAGTGGAAGCCGTGCCCGTAGCTCGGGTCGGTCAGGCTGCGCCGCCACTCGCGCATGGTGTCATACCAGAGAATGCCCAGCTCAGGCGGCGAATGCAGCGCCGGGTGGCCCGCCAGCATGACGCGAAACAAGGTCGAGCCCGAGCGTACACACGAGTGCGAGAAAAAGATCGGCGCGTTCTTGCGGGTCGGTTTCGCCAGCAGCGGGCGTTTGACGCGCTCTTCCAGCAGCGAGCGGCCTTCGTACTCCGCGTAGTGCGACACCGGCGCAGTGATCTTGTTGTGCTTCAGCTGCGCCAGCCGATCAAGCTCCTGCGCGGTAAAGCGCGCGGTCTGCTCGATGGAGCGCAGCTTGATTGTTTCGTGCGGATACACGATCAGCCCGAAGTCCTGCTCGAAATGCCACTGCACATCGCCCACAATCGCGTTGAGATCAAAGGCGTTGAGATCGCCGTTGGCCGGCATTTGATCCACCTCGATCTTCAGCGCCCTGGTGATATGCTTCTTCCAGTAGGCTTCGAGCAGAGTTTGTCGCTCGGCACCCACGGCGGCACGTACCAGCTCCTTGATCGGTTTCTCGGAGTTGGCGGCTTTTTCCAGGTAGCACTGCTCGATCACCTGCGCCATACCGGCCACGGTTGGACTCTCGAACAGGCTGCGGATCGAGATCTCGACCTGATAGATCCGGTGCAGCTTGTTGGTCAGCTGCGTGATCAGCAGCGAGTGACCGCCCAGATCGAAGAAGCTGTCGTGAACGCCGACCTGCTCGATGCCTAACACCTGCTGCCACACCGCCGCGACGTTTTCCTCAAACTGGTTACGCGGCGCGACATACGCGGTGGCCAGCGCCGGGCGGGCGTAGTCGGTGCGGTTAGCAAGCGCGCGCGCCTGCTCCTGCGCCTCGACGAGCATCGCGCGGGTCATAGCGTGGAGCGTGGAGATCCGCGTCGGCAGATCACGGGTAGAAACCAGCACCTGCGGCGCCGTGCTTTGTGCCAGGATGCGATCGAAGAGCTGCACGCCCTCGCTGGGCAAGATACCGCTTTGCAGCATCTGCTCATGCATGGCCAGCATCTCCGGCGGCACTTCGGTGCTGACCGCCATGCCGACATCACGCCAGGTATCCCAGTTGACTGTGACGGTGAAGGTTCCGCCGCGCGCCGCCTGCCAGTGCGCGTACGCATCCAGAAACGCGTTGGCGGCAGCGTAATCGGCCTGTCCAAGCTCGCCAACCATGGAGGTGAGCGACGAGCACAGCAGCATGAAGTCGAGCGGCAGATCGCGGCAGGCGGCATCCAGCGCCAGGGTGCCCTGGATCTTGGGTGCCAGCACGCGCTCGATCAGCTCGGGCGTTTTGAGCTGGATCACGCCGCCGCCCGCGATACCCGCCGCATGAACCACACCATGCAGCGCGCCGAAGCGGCGCTGCGTCTGCGCGACTACCGCCCGCATCTGCTCAGCATCGGTCACATCGGCGCTGAGCACCAGCACCTCGGCACCGAGCGCTTCCAGGTTTTGCAGCTGGCGCAGCTTGCGGATCGTCGCATCTGTTTCCGGCAAGCTGTCGAGCAGGTCGGCCCACTCGGTGCGCTCAGGGAAGCTTGATCGGCCTACCAGCACCAGCTTCGCCTGTGCGCTGCGCGCCAGATGCTCGGCGAGTGCCAGGCCGATGCCGCCCAGGCCGCCGGTGATCAGATACACGCCGTTCTCGCGCACACGCGCCGGGCGCTCCGGCGCAGCCTTGAGCCGCGTCTGCTCGATGGACTGGGCCCAACGGCGCGCGCCGCGATACGCGATGATCCCATCATCCGACTCGCTCTGGGTTTCGGCCAGAATCTGGTTGGCAAGTGTGTCGACGATCCGTGGCGCTGCGTTTGGCATGACCAGATCCAGGCTGCGGCATGCGATCTGGAGGTATTCGCGCGGAATAACGCGGCATGGCCCCAGCAGCGGCGCTTTTTCGGGTCGGAGTTGCTCACCGCCAGTGACATCATGCAGCTGGTTGGAAACCACCGTCAGCTCAACGGATGTCGTCAGCTCGTCGCCGCCAAGCGCCTGGGCCAGCGCGATCAGGCTGGAAAACCCAAGTTGCTGGATTTGCTCGAAGGAAGCATTCCCGCCGTCCGTTTGATCGTCGGGCGTGAGTGTCCACAGATGCACAATCTCCTGCGGGAACTGCTCGGCGGCGTGGAGCGTGGCAAGCAGCTCGGCATAGTC
>JAFAYS010000279.1 GCA_019240175.1 Chloroflexota bacterium
AGGCTGTGCTGCAAAGCCGCGACATCCAAGGCACCCTGCAAGCGGAGCGCAACCGGCATGGCGTAGGCGCTGCTGCCCGGCTCCAGCTGATCCAGGAACCACAGCCGCTGCTGCGCGAAGGAGAGCGGCAGCGCCTGATCGCGACTCACCGGCTCCATAGCAGGCATAGCCTCGGCGGTGCCATCGCGTAGCGCCTCGATCCGCGCCGCAAACGCAGCTACCGTCGGCGCATCAAACAGGCTGCGCAGCGGCACGTCAACCTGGAAGGCTGCGCGCACGCGCGAGATCACCTGCGTGGCCAGCAGCGAGTGGCCGCCCAGATCGAAAAAGCTATCGTGGACGCCGACGCGCTCTTTGCGCAAAACCTCGGCCCAGATGCCGGCCAGCAATTCCTCGCTTGGCGACTGCGGCGCGACGTAACCAGCGCTATCGGTCGGAGCATCTTCAGGCGCTGGTAACGCCTTGCGGTCGATCTTGCCGTTGGGCGTGAGCGGCCACTGGTCCAGCGTGACGACGGCGCTGGGCAGCATGTAGGCCGGCACGCGCTCGCTCAGGAAGTCGCGGAAGGTCGAGGACAGGCCCTCACCCCCGATGCTGCGCATCGCCCCTTCTCCCGCTGCCGCAGGCGAGGGGGAATCAGCGGTACTGCTTTGTTCCTTTGTTCCCGTGTTCTTTTGTTCCGTGACCACATACGCCACGAGGCGCGGCTCGCCGTGCTCGGCGCGGGCGATCACCAGCGCGTCGGCCACGTCAGGATGCTGCCGCAGCTGGGCCGCGATCTGCTCGGGCTCGATGCGATAGCCGCGCAGCTTGAGCTGGCTGTCGGCGCGGCCTACGAAGACCAGCCGCCCATCCGCCTGGTAGCGCGCCCGATCGCCCGTGCGGTACAGCCGCGCCCCCGGCTGATCCACGAAGGGATTGGGCACGAAGCGCTCGGCGGTCAGGTCCGCGCGCTGGAGATAGCCGCGCGCCAGCCCCACGCCCGCCACATACAGCTCGCCCACCACCCCCACCGGCACCGGCTGCAACGTCGCATCGAGGACGTACACCTGCGTGTTCGCCAGCGCGCGCCCAATCGTGATCTCCGTCTCGTCGGGGTGGCACACGCCCAGCGTCGCGCAAACCGTGGTCTCGGTTGGGCCGTAGGCGTTGACAAACCGCCGTCCATCCGCCCAGCGCTGCATCAGCTCGACCGAGCACGCCTCGCCCGCCACCACCAGCGTATGGAGATCCGGAAAGGCCTGTTCCGGCAGGGTGGCCAAGACCGAGGGCGGCAGTGTGACATGCGTGATCGCATGATCGGTCAAGAACGCGGCCAGCTCCGCGCCGACCAGCGGCTGCGCGCTCGGCAGCAGGTGCAGCTCCGCGCCCGTCGTCAGCGCCACCGCCACCTCCGACACCGACGCGTCGAAGTTGATCGAGGCGAACTGCAGCAGCCGGCTGGTCGCCTCCACCGCGAAGCCCGCGCGCTGCGCCAGCGCCAGGTTGACCACGCCGCGATGCGCCACCGCCACGCCTTTGGGCTGCCCCGTTGAGCCCGAGGTGTAGATCACATACGCCAGCTGCTCCGCCGTCACGCCACTGGCGGGATTGGCCGAACTCGCCGCGTCGATGCGGGCGGCATCGGTGTCCAGACACAGCACCGGCGCGTCGATCGCGGGCAGCGTGGCACGCAGTGACGCCACCGTGAGCAGCGCGGTGACCTCGGCATCGGCCAGCATGAAGCGCAATAATTCCTGGGGATAGCTCGGGTCCAGCGGCAGGTACGCCCCGCCCGCCTTGAGCACCGCCAGCAAGCCCACGACAAGGTCTAGCGAACGCGGCAGGCCCACGCCCACGCGCGTCTCCGGCCCGACGCCGAGTCCCCGCAGCACGTGCGCCAGCTGATTCGCCCGCGCATTCAGCGCGCCGTAGCTCAGCGTCTGCGCGCCCCACACCACGGCGGGCGCGTCCGGCTGCTCCACCGCCTGGTCTTCGATCAGCGCGTGCAGCGTGCGATCGGTGGGGAATGGCGCGGCGGTCGCGGTCCAGTCGTGTAGCAGCAACTGGCGCTCGGCGGCACGCAGCAGCGAGATCTCGCGCAGATGCTGCATCGGCGCGGCGGCGATCGCGGCCAGAATCGTTTGGAGATGTCCGACCAGCCGCTCAATGGTCGCGGCGGTGAAGCGCCGCCCGTCATAGGTGACGCGCAGGCCTAAGCCGTCGGCAGTGGTTGCCGTCAGGTTGAGCGGATAGTTGCCGCGCTCCAGGCTGCGCTGGCTGGAAATTTCCAGGCTGCGTTGATTGCCCGGCTGCGCTTGATTGGTGGCCGTCGGATAGTTCTCGAAGACAACCAGACTTTCAAAGAGCGATTGGCCGCGCGGGATCTCGCTCCAGCCCTGGACCTGTACCAGCGGGCTGTACTCATACTGGCGCAGTTCGGCCTGCTGCGTCTGGATCTGCTTGAGCCAGTCGAGCAGCGTCACCTGCCCATCGATCGTGATCCGCACCGGCAGCGTGTTGATAAACAGACCAACCATGCGCTCGACGCCCGGCAGATCCGCCGGGCGTCCCGAGACCGTCGCGCCGAAGACGACATCTCGTTCGCCGCTGTAGCAGCTGAGCAGCAGCGCCCACGCGCCTTGCACCACAGTGTTCAACGTCAGCCCGTGCTGCCGTGTCAGCGCCTGCAGCGGGATCGTCACCTCGCTCGGCACCTGAACTTCCAGCTCGACATTTTCCGCAAGCTCCGCATCCGGCCTGAGCGGCTGATCGACGCCGAGCGGTGTGGGCGCGGTAAAGCCGGCCAGATTCTCGCGCCAGAACGTCTCGGCCTGCTGCATATCCTGCTTTTGCAGCCAGGCGATGTACTCGCGGTACGGACGCGCCGCCGGCAGCCGAATATCGCGACCGTGCGCGAAAGCCTCATAGGCTTGAAAAACCTCGCCGATCACCAGCGGCAGCGACCAGCCGTCCATCAGCAAATGGTGTTGGCTCCACAAAAATTGATGCGTATCAACGGCGGTCTGGAAGAGCACCAGCCGCATCAGCGGCGCTTTATCCAGCGCAAAGCCTTGGCTGAGATCATCGGCCAGAAACGCCGCAATATGGGCTTCCTGCTCGTCCGGCGATCGATCGCGCAGGTCGTGCTGCGACCACGGCAGCCGCACCTGGCGATACACCACCTGAAACGGCTCGTCGCGCCGCTCCCAGACGAAGGCGGTGCGCAACACAGGATGTCGCTCGATCACCAGTTCCCAGGCGCGCTGAAACGACGGAACATCGAGGTTACCGCGAAGCGTGAGGTTGATCTGCGTTAGATACACTCCCGACGCCTGGTCGTAGAGGGTATGAAACAGCATGCCCTGCTGCATGGGCGAAAGTGGGTAGATCGCTTCGACAAGGTTCCGTTTGGTGCTCATGCTACTCCTCGATGGTTCCGCTCAGCTCTTCGAACAGATCGTCCAGCTCGTCTTGATCAAAATCCATTTCCGGGAAGTCCGACGGCGTGAAGCCGCCGGCGTCGGGCGCGAGACAGTGCGCGATCAGCATTTGGAGCGTCGCGATGTAGTCCTGGGCGAGCGCTTCGATCGTGGCCGGCTGATGGATCGACTGGCTATACATCCAGGACAGCTGTAGCACGCCCTCGTTGATCAGCGCGGTGATCTCCAGCAGATAGCGCCGTGGGCTATCCGCGCTCTGTGTGTCGCCAATCGAGCCGTCGGCAGATCGGAACAGGCCATTCGTCGGCGCGCCGCGATCGACCTGGCCGAGATAGTTGAAGTTGACTTCAGCCGCCGGCATCGTGCGCAGCGCCTCGGTTTGCTCGCTCGGGTTGAGATAGCGCAGCAGCCCATAGCCGACACCGCGCTGCGGCACCTGGCGCACCTGCTCTTTGATCGCTTTGATCGCCGCGCCGGGATCGCTCACGGGATCGACGGCCAGCAGCACCGGGTAGAGCGCGGTGAACCAGCCGACGGTGCGTGATAGATCGACATCGGCGAAGAGATCTTCGCGCCCGTGGCCTTCCAGATCCACCCGCAGCGCCGGGCCGCCGGTCCAGGTGTTGAGCGCCTGGGCCAGCGCTGTCAGCAGCACCTCGGTGATCTGCGTTTGATACGCGTTCGGCACCTCGTGCAGCAGCGCCGACGTTTCCTCGGCGCTCAAACGCACCGTGACGGTAGCGCTGGTCGCCAGCAGATTGGCACCCGTCGGCACGTCCACCGGCAGCGCGATCACCGGCTCCTGCGCAACAGTCTGCCAGAAGGGCAGCTCAGCCAGCAGCGCGGGCGAGTCGGCGTACTGCACCAGGCGCTCGGCCCACTGTTTGAAAGCCGTGGTCTTGGACGGCAATGTGATCGCTGTGCCCTGGCGCGCCTGCGTGTAGGCCGACTCCAGGTCTTCAAGCAGGATCGGCCACGAGACCGCGTCGACCGCCAGGTGATGCACCACGATCAACAAACGCTGCGCCCGGCCCGGTCCTAGCTCAAAGAGCGCGGCTCGGAGCAGCGGCCCGTTCTGAAGATCCAGACTCGCCTGCACCTCGGTCGCGGCTGCCGCCAACTCGGCTTGCGGCACAGTCCCGAGCTCGATCGTGGTCAGCAGTGGCTGCTTGTCAGGTACCGCATGCTCCTGCATCCAGCCCGATTCAGTTTGGTGGAAGCGCAGCCGCAGCGCATCGTGGTGGAGCAGCAGCTGGTGAAGCGCCTGCTCAAGCACTGCCGGATCGAGACGTTCGCCCGCTTCCAGCAGCACGGCCTGATTGAAATGCTGGGGCGTGGGCAGCGACTGGGCGAAGAAGTGCTGCTGGATCGGCGTCAGCGGTACCGCGCCGGTGACCAGCCCTTGCTCAGCGACCACCACGGGCGTCGTATCGGCCACGGCAGCCAGCTCAGCGATCGTCTGGTGCTGGAAGATCTGCTTGGGCGTCAGGCGCAGCCCGGCCTGATTGGCCCGCGCGATCACCTGGATACTCAGGATCGAGTCGCCGCCCAGGCTAAAGAAGTTATCGTGGATGCCGACCTGTTCCAGCCGCAGCACCGCCGCCCAGATCTCGCTCAGGATGCGCTCGGCCTCGCTCGTCGGCGCGACATAGGTTGCGCCGGCGGCTCGCGCCGTCTGATCCGGTGCCGGCAGCGCCTTGCGATCGACCTTGCCGTTGGCCGAAAGCGGCAGCCCCTCGAGCACAACAAACGCGCTCGGCACCATGTAGGGCGGGAGTTTGTCGAGCAGAAACTGACGCAGATCATCGGTGATGAGGGCGGCGTCAGTCTCGGGCACGAGATAGGCGACCAGGCGCAGATCGCTGCCACCATCGGCGCGCGCCAGCACCACGGCTTCGCGCACGGCCGCATGTTGCGCGAGCACGGCCTCGACTTCGCCCACCTCAATGCGATAGCCGCGGATCTTGACCTGCGCGTCCGTGCGGCCCAGAAATTCCAGCGTCCCATCGGCCAAGTAGCGCGCGCGGTCGCCGGTGCGATACCAGCGCCCGCCGTCCAGCTCGACAAATTTCTCGGCGGTCAGCTCAGGGCGGTTGAGATAGCCGCGCGTCACGCTGCCACCGCCGAGGTACAGCTCGCCCGCCACGCCGACCGGCACCAGCTGGCCATGCGCGTCGTACAGTCGCAGCTGGGCGTTCGGCAGCGGTCGCCCGATCAGGTGCCGTGTGGGCGGCTGGGTAGGATCAACCACGTGGCAGGCGCAGATGATCGTGCCTTCGGTCGGGCCGTAGAGCACCACCAGCTCCGCCTGGGGAAAGACCGCCAACGCATCGGCCAGCAGCTCCGGCGGCACCGCGTCACCGCCCACCCAGATCCGCCGCAGCCTAGCGTAGGCCTCGGACGTGCTCGTCTGCCGCGCGTGCTCGACGATCTGGCGTAGCAGGCTCGGCACCGCGTGCAGCAGCGTCCACTGTTGGAGATCCGTAACCAGCTGCGGCAGATCCAGGATCTGCGTCTGGGTCTCGATCACGACGGTGCCGCCGACCAGCAGCGGGTTCAGCAATTCAAACGCCGCGATGTCGAAGGCCACCGAGGCCAGCCACGGCTGCACGTCCGTCGCGCGGTAGCCAAACGTCGATTGACTGGCGTGCAGTACCTGCAGCAGGTTGCCGTGCTCCACCAGCACCGCTTTCGGCGTGCCGGTCGTGCCTGAGGTGTAGATCAGGTAGGCGAGATTGGTCAAGCCAACGCCACTCACTGGCGGCGTCTCCGGCTGCGCCGCAACGGCGTCGGCATCGGTGTCGAAGCTCACGATCTGCGCAGCGGTCTCCGGCAGGGTCGCGCGCAACGATGCCTGGGTGAGCACGACGACCGGCGCGGCATCGCTCAGGATGAAGGCCACGCGCTCGGCGGGATAGCTCGGGTCGATCGGCACATACGCCCCGCCCGCTTTCCACACCGCCAGCAGCGCCACCACCAGATCAAGGGAGCGATCCAAGACCAGCGCCACGCGTGTCTCGGGACCCACGCCCAGCGCCTGCAAGTGCCGCGCCAGCTGATTCGCGCGCTGATCCAGCGCCGCATAGCTCAATCGCTCGGTGCCGCAGATCAAAGCCGTGGCCTCGGGCGTGCGCGCCGCCTGCTGGGCAAGCAGCTCATGCGCCAGCCGCTCCTGCGCGTAGGGCTGCGCCGTCGCATTCCAGGCATCAAGCAGCACCTGGCGCTCGGATGCGAGCAGCAGCGGCAGCTCCATCACCCGGCGTCCGGCGTCGGCCACCACCTGTGTCAGCAGCAGCTCGAAGTGCGCGGCCATCCGCTCGACCGTCGTCGCCGTGAAGAGATCGGCGCTGTATTCGAGCGCGCCGGAAAGCCCTGCGCTGGTCTCGGCCATCGCCAGGCTGAGGTCAAGCTTGACCGTACCAAAATCGATCGACAGCGCGGAGGTCGTGAGGCCAGGGAAACTCGGCAGCGCCATGCCCACATTTTGCAGCGCAAACATCACCTGAAAGAGCGGATGGCGGCTCAGATCACGCGCCGGTTGCAGCGCATCAACGACTTCCTCGAACGGCACATCCTGATGCGCATACGCGCCCAGCGCCACCTCACGCACCCGACCCAGCACCTCGCGGAACGTAAGATTACCGGTCAGATCGGTGCGCAGCACGAGCATGTTGATGAAGCAGCCGATCAAGTCCTCGGTCTCGCCACGCGTACGGTTGGCGATCGGCGTACCGACCGCGATGTCGTCCTGGCCGCTGTAGCGCGCGAGCAAGATCTGCCAGGATGACAGCAGCGTCATGAACAGCGTGACACCCTCGCGTCGGCTCAATTCGATCAAGGCGTCGGTCAGTGGTCGCGACAGCATAAAGCTATGGCTGCTGCCCTTCGACGAGGGAACCGGCGGGCGCGGATGATCGGTTGGCACCTGCAGCGGCTCCAGCGGGGTGCCCTCTGGGCCTAGCTGCCGCCGCCAGTAGTTCAGCTGCGACTCCAACACCTCGCCCTGCAGCCAGGCGCGCTGCCAGACCGCATAATCGGCGTACTGGATCGGCAATGGAGGCAGCGCCGCCGTCACGCCGAGCGTATGTGCGGCGTAGAGCGCCGACAGCTCGCGGAAGAGCACGCCCCACGACCAGCCGTCGGCGATGATATGGTGCAGCGTCAACAGCAGCACATGCTCATCGGCTCCCAGCGCCAGCACAATCGCGCGCAGAAGCGGCCCGCGCTGCAGATCGAAGGCACGACGCGCCTCGCCGGTGGCAAACTCAAGCACCGCCGCATCACGCTCGGCCTCGGCCAGCTCTTGCAGGCTGATCAGCGCGATCTCGACCGGCGCTGCCGGCGCGATCACCTGTACGGGCAAGCCCTGCTCGGTCACAAAAGTCGTTCGCAGCGTCTCATGGCGGCGCACAATCTCGTTCAAACTGTGCTCCAGCGCCGCGCGATCCAGCGGCCCGCTCAAGCGCAGCGCGCCGGGCATATTGTCGGCTGAGCTGCTGGGATCGAGCTGATTGAGGAACCAGAGCCGCTGCTGGGCAAACGAGAGCGGCAGCGCGCCATCGCGTGGCACGGGCATCAGCGCGGGAGCTAGCATTCCGGCCATATCCTGCCGCGCGATCACAATCTGCTGCGCCAGACCCGCGACGGTTGGCAGCTCGAACAAGCTGCGTAGCGGTAGCTCGACCTGGAAGGCCTCGCGGACGCGTGAGATCAGCTGCGTTGCCAGCAGCGAATGGCCGCCAAGCTCGAAGAAGCTGTCGTACACGCCGATCCGCTCACGCCGGAGCACATCGGCCCAGATGCTGGCCAGCATCTCCTCGATCGGGGTGCGCGGCGCAACATAGCGATCGTCCTGAGCGGCGTGCGTCTGCTCCGGCGCCGGCAAGGCCTTGCGATCGACCTTGCCGTTCGGGGTTAGGGGAAATTCCTCGAGCCGGACAAATACTGAAGGAATCATGTATTCGGGAAGTTGCTTGCGCAGGTGTTCGCGCAGTTCTGGTAGCGAGCACTGCCCCTCTGGCTTGGCCAGCCAATAAGCGGCGAGATACTGGTCGCC
>JAFAYS010000311.1 GCA_019240175.1 Chloroflexota bacterium
GAGGCCTCAGCAGGCAGCTAAGGTCTAGCGCCGCTCCGGTTGTTGATCCAGCCAACAGACTGGGATACGAGTCGTGTTCGCTGGATCATCTAAACACTGGCGTAGAGGAATAGTCATGCAGATCCGGCTCTACCAACCCAGCGATAAATCCGCCTGTCTTGACGTGTTTATCAGCAACGTGCCGACGTTCTTTGCCGACCATGAGTACGCTGAGTTTGCCGCGTTTCTCGACACCTTGCCAGGCGCTGGTCACTATCTTGTTGTGGAGTCCGCGCAGTCTGCCATCGTCGGCTGCGGCGGCTATTTTCTGAATGCTGATCGGACGATCGCAGGCCTGATGTGGGGTATGGTGCATCGCAACTACCATCGTCAGGGGCTTGGTCGGGCGCTGCTGCTGGCGCGTCTCAGTGCCATTTGTGACGAGCAGCAGGCGCAGAGTATTGAGCTTGACACCAGCCAGCACAGCTATGGCTTTTTTGCGACGCTTGGCTTTCAGGTTACAAAGATCCAGCGCGACGGCTACGCGCCAGGCTTAGATCGCTACGATATGCATTTGGCGCTGAGTGCGTCGCGCTGTGCCGAGCTGAAACAGCTCTTCGCACACCACGCACAACCGACGTAACATCGCCGCGAAGATCGTTCTTCAATCCATCCAAGAGGCCCGACAATGACCTTGCACATCGGCGATCGGCTCGCTCAGCAGCTGGCGTTTCTCAACGAGATCGAAAAGCTCAAGCTGGTGTATCGTCGCAACAAAACCGTGGATCAATCGCGCTACGAGAACAGCGCCGAGCATTCGTGGCATGTGGCACTCATGGCGCTCATGCTTGCCGAGCACACCGACACGCCAAGCATGGATCTGTTCAAAGTGCTGAAGATGCTGCTGATTCACGATCTGGTTGAAATTTACGCCGGCGATACCTGGCTGTATGATGCCCAGGCCGCGCTGGTGCAGGCCGAGCATGAGACGCTTGCCGCACAGCGGCTGTTTGCGCTTCTGCCCGCCGATCAAGCTGCTGAATTTCACACGCTTTGGCAGGAGTTTGATGCGCGCGCCACGCCGGAGGCAGCCTTTGCTGCAGCGATCGATGGGCTTCAGCCGCTCCTGAATCATCTGTTGTCCGGCGATCCAGCTGATCAAGCGGTTTTAATCTCACGCGCTGATGTGTTGCGCCGCAAGCAACATATCGAAACCAGCTCCCATGCGCTGTGGAACGTTGCGCAAACGGTGATTGAGGAAAGCACACAGCGGGGTCTGTATCACGCTGAGCCGCCCGACGGTTAGCCAACGTCTTATTTTGGAAGTAAGATTATGATCAGCAAAGACAGCGCCGAGCACTACACCTGGGGCGACCACTGCGACGGCTGGCATTTGGTGAAGACGCCGGGGCTGAGCGTGATCCACGAGCGCATGCCGCCGGGAGCCGCCGAGGTTCGGCACATGCACAACGCCGCACGACAGTTCTTCTTTGTGCTTTCCGGCACGGCTACGCTGGAAGTCGCGGGACGGATCGAGGTACTGGGACCGCAGCAGGGGCTAGAGATCGCGCCGAACGAGCCGCACCAGATGCGCAACGCGTCGCACGAGCCGATCGAGTTTCTGGTGATCTCGCAGCCGCCCAGCCACGGCGATCGCGTGCTCGCGCCGCTTGACGAGCCAGCCTAGACGCAAGAGGCCCAGCTATGCCTGCCCCAACCATTCGCGAGGCCACACCCGACGACGCCGCACAGATCCAGGCAATCTACGCGCCAATCGTCAGCACGACGACGATCTCGTTTGAGCTAGAGCCGCCCTCGATTGACGAGATCCGCCGGCGCATTCTGCACACGTCGCCGAAATTGCCCTGGCTGGTCTGTGAGCGCGACGGCATTCTGGGCTACGCCTACGCCAGCCAGCATCGTAGCCGCGCCGCCTACCAGTGGTCGGTTGATGTGTCGGTGTATGTGCATGAGCAGGCCCGGCGCATGCATATCGGGCGGGCGCTCTACACCGCGCTCTTCAAGATCCTGGCGCTGCAAGGATTTTTCAACGCCTACGCTGGCATCGCCTTGCCCAACCCCGCGAGCGTCGGCATCCATGAGTCGCTGGGCTTCGTGCCGGTCGGCGTGTATCGCGGCGTGGGCTACAAGCTGGGCGCGTGGCACGATGTCGGCTGGTGGCAGCTGTCGCTTCAGCCGCGCACCGACGATCCTGCGCCGCCGCGTACGCTTGATGCGATTCGCGGCTCCGCTGCCTGGGACGAGGCGCTGAGCGCTGGTACTGCGCTGATTCGCCAAGCCTGATCGAGAATTTTTAAGCAAAGGAGTTGAGATCGAGATGCAGATTGAAGCTTATGAGCCGCAGCATCTTGAGGCCGTTGTCGATCTGTCGCTGCGGGCCTGGGCACCAGTTTTTGACTCGCTGCGCAGCGTGCTGGACCCTGAGGTCTTCCAGGCGTTCTATCCGAACGGCTGGCAAGTCAGCCAGCAGCAGGCCGTCGAAGCTGTCTGCGCTGACGAGAATAACCACGTGTGGGTCGCGCGCGACGACGACGCCACGGCAGGATTTGTCGCCGTGAAGCTGCACGCAGCGGATAGCATGGGCGAGATCTACATGATCGCCGTCGATCCCGAGCGACAAGGACGCGGGATTGGCGCGGCCTTGACCGCCTTCGCGCTTGACTGGATCAAAGACGCCGGGATGATGCTTGCCATGGTTGAGACCGGCGGCGATCCGGGCCATGCGCCGGCGCGGCGCACCTATGAGAAGCAAGGCTTCGGGCTGCTGCCGGTCGCGCGTTACTTCAAGAAGCTCTAGGTCGGCAAGGATCGAGACGTGACGGACGTATGCGATACGCTCCTACGGCTTGTGCTCCGTTGCAGTCTCTTCCAGAAAACGCTGAATGATCCGATTGGTGGCGTTGGGTCGTTGGAGGTGGATCTTGTGTTTGACGCGCAGCACGACGCGCAACCGGGCGTTGGGCAGCTCACGAACCATCTTCGCCACGGCCTGCGGCGGCGCTACCACGTCGAGCTTGCCCGCGATCGCCAGCACCGGCTGTTGAATCTCCGCCAGCTGCTCCCAGCCACGCCACGGCAGCAGCGCTTGTGCCATCAGCGAGCGCATCACCGGCGCGGGAGCGTGAAAGCGCCGCGAAAAAAAGCGCTGCCGGCCCCATTCGAGCAGCCAGCCCGGCACCGGTGCCATCGTCGCGAGCTTGAAGAGCAGCCCATAGTTGAAACGCGCAGCCACGCCGATCAGAACGATCTGCGAGACTAGCTCCGGATGCGAGCGCGCCAGCTCCAGCGCGATCACGCCGCCGTACGAGTGCGCCAGCAGCGCGAGCGGTGTGCGCACCTGGCGCGCGTCGATCAGCTGGCGGAGATCGTCGGTGATGCGCTGCATCGAGTACGGCCCAGCCGTCGCCGGGGTCGCACCATGGCCACGCATGTCGGGCGCGATCACGCGATGCCCCTGCGCAAAATAGCTGAGCTGCGGCAGCCACTGTTCCTTTACGCCCCCGACGCCATGAATGCAGAGCAGCGTCGGGCGCGAATCGCGCGTCGCGGCAGTATCCAGCACACTCATCGTGAGCGGCGGCGGTCCCGGCAGCGCTACCGTGAGCGGCGTAACATCACAAAACTGTTGCGACATCGGCTGTTGACCCTGCCGCCGGCGACGGCGAGGCAGGCGGTACGTGATCGAGAAAATCGAGCAGCACGCGCTGAAACTCCGCCGGACGATCGTCCATGGGCGTATGCAGCGCACGGCGAATGATCTGCAGCTGCGCGTTGGGAATCGCCTCGGCGGCGCGGCGAGCCTGGCGCGGCAGAATCAACGGATCGCGCTCGCCGCTGATCACCAGCGTTGGCTGCTGAATCTCGGGCAGTCGCGCGTCAAGCGACTCGTCGAAGAGGCCCATCGCGCACTGCTGCAACACATGCGGATCGGCCAGGCCAGTGTAGTAGGATCGGCGCAAAAATGGCCGGATGAAACCGCCGCGATGATCGTGCGCCGCTGGCCGCAGCAACGGCCCCAGACCGCGCCCAATCTGGCGGCTGAGCATAACAGTGCGCTGGATATCGCGGATCTCAAGCATGCGCTTGCCGTACGGCGCGATGTGCGCGGGATCGAGCGCAGCGTCGACCAATACCAGCCGCGCGACCAGCTCAGGGTGAAGCAGCGACAGCAGCGCGGCGATGCGCCCGCCCATCGAGTGGCCGACGAGCGTGATGCGCTCCAGGCCCAGAATCTCGCACGTTTGCACCACCAGATCGGCGAAGTCCGTCAGCCGCGCGGCGTTCTCACGTGGTCGCGAGCCGCCGTGTCCCGGCCACTCTAGCGCGATGCCGTGGTAGTGCGGCGCGAGCGCGTGAAGCGTGCCCCACCAGATTTCTTTGAACGCGGCCCAGCCGTGCAGCAGCACGACGGGATGACCAGCGCCCGCCTCAAGATACTGAAGATCCAGCCCCGGCACCACCGCCTCGGTCGGTCGCCACGGAGCGATCAGCTGCTCTGTCATAGCTCTTCCTCATCAACAGCTTATCCGATACCTGCTCAGCAAACGTTGCGCCAGCATCATCAGCCAGCGTATGGCTTATATCGCCGAGCATAGCGGGGAAACAACTGCCAGAGCCAGGGCGCAAGCTGCCAAAAACTGCCGATCAGCCGGCGCGCTCAGGCGCAAGCTCACGCTGCTCACGATCCAGCAGCAGCGTCGCGCCGAAGCCCAGCAGGCAAAGCGCTGATCCCGCGCCGAAGATCACAAACAGCCCGAATGACGAAAGCAGCGCCCCGAGGATCGGGCCGAGAAACCAGGTGAGCTGAACCGGCAGCCGCGACAGATTCAGCACCGATGCCCGCCGATCGTCGGGCGTGCGCAGCGCAATCAGCGCCACAATCGCCGCGTCGATGCCGCCCTGCACCAGGCCCTGTCCGACTCGCCCCGACACGAACAGCGGCAGATTCCAGGCGACGGCCTGAAGAATAAACATCAGCCCGACGCTCAGCACTGCCACCCGCAGCACCGGCACATAGCCGATGCGATCGCTCAAGCGGCCCCACAGCGGCGTCGTGATCGCCATCGCCACGCCCATGCTCGACACGATCGCGCCGATAATGACGGGCACCTCCGACTCGGGACCGCCGTACAGCTGCGAGATGCGGATCGGCACAAACGGCCCGGCCAGATTCATGCCCAGCATCACCACGAAGGCCAAGCCAAATAGCCGCACCACCAGCGGCGTTCGCGCGATATTCGCCAGCGATTCCCGCAGCAGCACGCCGATGCGCGCATCCGTGCGGCGCACACGCGGCTCCTCGTGCAGAAAGATCGTCAGCAGCAGCGCGACACCCACCGTCAGCGCCGCGTCGATCATTAGCAGCGTTGCCACGCCCCAGCGCTGCACGATAAAACCGCCAAACAGCGGCCCGATCGCGATGCCGAGTGGATTGCCCGCCGTCACCAGCCCGATCGCCAGACCCAGCCGATCACGGGGCGTGATCTCGGCCTGCACCGCCAGCATCACGCCGGTATTGCCCAGCACCAGGCCGCTCAGCATGCGCGCCGCCGCCGACTGCCACACGTTCGCGCTGAGCGCCAGCAGCGCAAACATCAGCGCGCCGGCATACGACGAGCGCACGATCACCAGCTTGCGCGAGTAGCGATCGGCCCACACACCCCAGAACGGCAGCAGTGGAATGCCCAAAATAAACGCAAACGCCGCCAGCAGTCCAGTCCAGCGCGGAATCTGATCCGCCGGCACGTTGAGCTGCTCAAGATACAGCGGCGTGAACGCATTCAAATGCCCGAAGGCGAACGACTCGATAATGCCCGTGAGCGCAAACAGCGCTACGGTGACCCGCCAGTTATTACGATGATCCGGCATGATACACTCTGCTCTCCGTCGAACAAGGCAGCTATTGTACCAGCCGGATCATTGTCCCGCGCTACGGCTTTCCTCGCTAGCCAGCCGCTCAAGCAGAAATGATTGCAGCGCCAGCGCGGCGGGCGACAGCGTGCGCTCCCGATGTGTGATCAAGCCCAGTGTGCGGCTCATCGGCACATCGGTGACGGCCATACCAACCAGGCCTGCCGCGCCGGAGAGCGCCAGCCGTGGCACCAGCGCCACGCCCAGGCCCGCCGCCGCAAAACGCAGCACGGTATCCATCTCCGCGCCATCCAGCACAATCTGCGGCGTAAAGCCACCCGCGCGACACAACTGCATTGTGCGGTCGCGCAGCTCGTAGCCGGGCGGGAACAGAATAAAACCGATTTTGGCGAGATCGGCGGCTTGCACGCGGCCTATGCCAACCAGCGGATGATCCTCGGCCATCGCCAGCACCAGATCTTCGGTCAGCAGCTCGGTACAGGCGATCTTCTCGACATCGGCCACCATTGCCAGCGACACCACCGCCAGATCGACGGTGCCCTCGTCCACCAGCGCCACCAGCCGCCCGACGCCGGCCTCGTGCAGCTCAAGCTCGATGCCGCTGTAGCGCTGGTTGAAATCGGCGAGCGCGCGTGGCAGCAGATTTGTGCCGACCGTCGGCGACGCGCCCAGGGACACGCGGCCAGATGTGAGATCCGAGAGCTGCTGCAGGGCAGCGCGCGCCTCGGCGACATCGCGCATAACCCGCCGCGCGTACGGCAGCAGCAGCAGTCCGGCGTCGGTCAGCTCGATCCGGCGACCGACACGGTTGAAGAGCGCGACACCCAGCTCGGCCTCTAGCACCTGGATCTGCTTGCTGAGCGACGGCTGGGCAATATGCAGCTCGCGCGCGGCACGCGTAACATGGCCGTGTCGCGCGACTGCCTCGAAATATCGCAGGTGATGTAGTTCCATTTCAATGCCTTCAGGCTATCTATTCGATACAAAACATATCTTGGACCTGTCGAGGCAATGGCGTTACACTCATTGTACATAGAGTTATGGCAACACGGAGTGAAAGATATGCAACTTGATCGAACCCCGACGCGGTACACAACGGATGTGCTTGTGATCGGCACAGGTGGTGCCGGATTGCGTGCGGCCCTCGCCTTGCACGATCAGGGCCACCGCGTGCTGGTGCTGGGCAAGCGACCCAAAGCCGACGCGCATACCGTGCTGGCGGCAGGCGGTATCAACGCCGCGCTCGGCTCGCTCGATCCGCAGGATAGCTGGGCGATTCACGCCGCCGACACCCTCAAAGAAGGGCGCTATCTGGGCGATCCACGGGCGATCGAGCTGCTCTGCCGCGAAGCTCCCCAGGCGATCGATGAGCTGGTTGAGCTAGGCGTGCCCTTCGCGCGTGAGGCCGACGGACGGCTATCGCAGCGCTACTTTGGCGCACATCGCTACCGGCGCACCTGCTTTGTCGGCGATTATACAGGACTTGAGATCATCCACGCGCTGGTGCGTGCTGTCGATGCACGCGCGATCCCGATTTTGGAGCGCGTTTACGTGAGCGATCTGCTTACCGTAGAAGGCCGTGTCAACGGCGCGCTCGGCTTTCGGCTTGAGGATGGCCAGCCGATCGTGATTCAGGCCGGCGCGGTGCTGCTGGCGACCGGCGGGCACATCCATATCTATCGCCGCTCGTCGTCGCGCCGCCGCGAAAACACCGGCGACGGTATGGCGCTGGCCTTCGGCGTCGGCGCGACGCTGGCCGACATGGAGCTGGTGCAGTTTCATCCGTCGGGCATGGTCTGGCCGCCTGAGCTGGAAGGCACGCTCGTGACGGAGGCGGTGCGCGGCGAGGGTGGCCGACTGATCAACACGCAGGGCGAGCGCTTCATGGCGCGCTACGACGCCGAGCGCATGGAGCTTTCCACGCGCGATCGTGTGGCGCTGGCAAACTATACCGAGATCATGGCTGGGCGCGGCACCGAGCACGGCGGCGTCTGGCTGGACGTGAGCCACTTGCCCGCCGAGGTGATCGAGCAGCGGCTGCCACGCATGAAAGAGCAGTTCGCGCTGGTGGGCGTGGATATCACCCGCGAGCCGATGGAGATCGCGCCGACCGCGCACTACTCGATGGGCGGCATTCGCGTCACGCCCGAAACGCACGCGACCGAGGTGCCCGGCCTGTTTGCTGCCGGCGAGGCCGCCGCCGGTGTGCATGGCGCGAATCGTCTGGGCGGCAATAGCCTGGCCGAGATCCTGGTCTTTGGCCGGATCGCAGCCGAGCACGCCGCGCAGTTCGCCAGCGAGCATCCAGCGCCGCCGCTCGACGAGACACAGATCCAGCGCAAGCTGCTCCGGCTGTCCGAGCTCAGCAGCCTCGACGGCGCGACGCAGCGGGCGCTGCTGGAAGAGCTTCAGTCGGTGATGTGGGAAGATGCAGGTGTGGTGCGCACCGCCGAAGGCTTGCAGCACGCGCTAGAGCAATTAGCCCAGATCAAGCGCCGGGCCGAGGAAAGTCCCAATGGAGCGGCAGATCTACCGGCGACACTGGATCTGCGCTCGATGCTGCTGACGGCTGAGGCGACCGTCCGCGCGGCGCTGCTGCGCACCGAAAGCCGGGGCGCACACCAGCGCGCCGACTACCCGCAGACTGATCCGAGCTGGCAGCGCACAATCCTGGTCCTGCCGCATCTCACCGACGAAGGACCGAACACCGGGCTGGCGTTGGCCACCGCCGAGCTGCCCGAGCCGTCACCCGAGGTTGTCGCCGCGATCGACGAGACCGAGATCGAGATGGCGGGCCGATTAGTCGAATAACATCTGCGTCCACAGTCCAGCGCAGGTCACGAGATGCGTGCTCATGACCTGCGCTGGCGTTTATCTGAGGAACAAACTAGCGGATCATCTCGACTGATGAGCCAGATGAACCATTGGCTTGCGCGCCGCGCGGCTTCCAGTAGAGCCGGTAGCGCTCGATGCGCGCGTCAGGTTTGTTGGCAACCAGTCGCTCGGCGGTCTCGGCGTTGAGCGGCGCAGCCACAAAGAACGAGTTCCTGGGCTGGTAGGTCGGGATCTCCGTCCACTTCTCGCCGTCCAGATCATCCTGACGATAGATCACCAGATCGCCGCCGTCGTTGACCGAGTCGCGATCGAAGTACAGGATCAGCGTGGGATCGAGCTCGGTCGGCAGCGCGGTGTTGCACGACAGGCTGAAGGCGTAGCCGCGCGCCTGCGCGCCGTCGGGCAGCCGATCCAGCTCGGCGGCGGTGTGAATCAGCGTCGTGACGATCTTGGTGCTGCTGTAGTCGCGGCGCAGATGCTTGTCGGCGAAGAAGAGCATGCTGTTGCCCTCCGACGAGCCGGCGGTGATCGGCGGTCCGCCGGTTGGCGTACCGGTCTGCGGATTGCCGCCTTGCGAAAACGAGCTGATCACCAGCTGGCTCCCATCGTTCCAGGTCACCAGCACATGGCCGTCCAGCGTCGGCACCTCGGTGAACTGGTTGGTCTCGATCAGCTGGGGATCGCCGTAGCCCAGCGGGAAGATCCAGGCGCTGCTGCCCTCGCTGACAACATTCACCGCGATCTTGGCCATCTGGCCGTTATCACGCAGCTCTTCGCTGGGCACAACATCCACCAGCGGGAAATGCGCCGGCGTGACGTTGGTCCACTGTTTGATCTTGACGATTGCGTCGCCCCGGTCGGTCGGCGTCTCGATCGCCTCGATCAAGCCTGCCACCACAATCGAGCGATCGCTGTGATCCTTGCCGATCAGCACAACGGTATTGTCGATCGCCACGCCTAGCAGCCGAAAGCCGCGCTGCGAGGCCCGCGCGTCGATCGAGCCCTGGGAGATCAGATGCAGCGGCGCGGTCGGGCTGCCTTTGATCACATACGCCCAGCAGTGATCGAACTGCACGCCCTTGGGAAAATCGTCGAGGATCGCGTCGGTGGGCGGCCAGGCCTGTAGCTCCTGCTTCAGCGTGTCGGTCACATGGATCACCGGCAGCGGCAGCGGCAGCCGTCCCGGCCCTTCCAGCGTGCGGGCCTTGGGATCGAATTCCAGCTTGCGGTAGCGATCGCGCTTGCGGATCTCTTCCCACGGCGACTCCTGCTGCCCGTTGGCTTTGCTGCCCATCTGCGGCACCAGCTCGCTCGTGCCTTCCAGCGAGGCCATGATCGACTCGGTGGTGATGCTGATCTGCGGGATCACCAGCGGATACTCGCCGCGCTGCAGCACATAGTCGGAGTCGTGGATGTGGTTGTGCGGCGCGCCCGGCGAAACATAGTGCGTTTCCAGGTAGGCGTCGCGCAGTTCAAGGGCGTAGTGCGCCCACTCGTGGATCAGCGTGCGATAGGCCTCGGGCTCGTCCCAGGGAATCGACACGCGATTATTCTTGTGCCAGATGCCGCGCCCGACGCGAATCGGCATGTACTTGCGATCTTCGTGCAGGCCGCTGACCCAGCTGCGCGGCAACAGGCGATTGGAGGCCAGGATCTGCACATCGGCGCAGTCCATCAGCTCCGGCCCGCCGATGATCACCTGGCCGAAGGCGAAGTAGCCGTCGGTGACATCGTAGAGGAAATCGGAGGCGGCGCGGAAGGCCCACTTGAGCTGCTGCACATACTTCTTGGTCGGGTGCCACTCGAGCGCAACGATCACGCTGAACAAGCAGATGCGGGTCTCGGCGGTCGCATTGGCCGCGCCGCCGTCAGGCTGCGAGGTCCGGCGCGGCTGCGGCGGATCGAAGCCGAGCACCACGCCCGGTCGCGTATCGCCGGGATCTGCCGCCGTGTCGCTGGTACCACCCTGCACCAAGACTTTGAACTCGCGAAACGGCCAGTCGATCGCGTTGTCGAAGATCGGATCGTCGACGACGATGTTCTTCTCCTGGAGCCTGGCCAGCTGCGAAGGCACCCGGCGCGGACGCTCAGTCTCCTTGTAGGCGAACGGCACCAGCTGAATCACGGGATCGTCGGCGTAGAGCTGGATCGCCGAGCCGTTACCGGCAGAGGTGTGCTCGTCGGGGGCGATCCCCAGCTTGCTCTCCGACGCGTTGGACGGGCTGGCGTTGTTAAGAGAAGAATCACTCATTCCCTTCCTCCTTGGCTTGTGCTCGACCACAGGAAGCTCTCGGACTGAGCCAGCGCTGAAGTCGATCGCGGATATATTGGATACGCTGAGCTAAGCGCCTAAGCGCAATCAGGATCAGTCAGGTATTATTCCGGTAGCAGATTTCAACCAGGTAAGCCGTCGTTCGGTTTGGCTCACATCGCGGAGCAGTAGTTCTACTCAAGGTAGCATATGTGATCAAGTCTGCCAAATATCGATACCAAAACGCCATGGACTATCGTATAATAAAAGGCTAGTTTATAAGGCCATCTGTTCGCGCCCTGCGTACAGGACTCATAACGCTTCCCCCGGCGTCAAGCAGTAAGCACGCTGGCTATACAGGAAAGTGCTACCCGTGCTGCAAGAATATGATATCAACCATCTCCCGCTCCTGGCCTTCTGCGCGATCCTCCGGCGCTTTGACCGTGATCTCCTGATGACGATGAGCGGATGCACCGACGACGACTGGTCATATGTGACCGGCGGCGATCTGGTGATTCCGGTTGCCGATCTGCCTGGCGCATACCAGCTACGACACGAAATTCAGGCGAATATCCTGGCCCAGCTGCGCGCGACGCGTCCGCTGGATGAGCTGAATCTCCATACCGAGGCGCTGGATTATTATCTGCGCCGCATGGAAGCCGCCGCCCACGATGACTACGACGTCGCCGCCGACGAGTGCGTGCATCATCTGGGCGAACTGTTCTTTCAGCTGCTGCCGCGCAAAGAATGGCGCACGATCACGAGCTACGTGACGGCGGTGCGTGCCGCCAACCCGCGCCAGCCGCGCCACCTGAACCGGCTGACGCTCTTCGAGGGCTACGTCGCCGTGCGCACGCAGCGCTACGACGAGGGCGAGGCCCTGCTGGCTGAGCTGTTGGCCCAGGCCGAGCTGGAAGAATATGTGCGCATCCACGCGCTGAACGCGCTGGCCCAGGCGCACTGGTATCAAACCCGCTACGACCGCGCGCTTCAGCTCTACCAGCAGCTGCTGGATGTCGCGCGGGAGAATCACAATCTTCTGTATCAAGGCGTGGCGCTGATCAATATCAGCTGGGTCTATGCCGAGCTGAACTATCACGAGCAGGCGCTGGACTTCGCCACCCAAAGCCTGGCGATCTTCCGCGAGCTGGGCGATCTTTCGCGCTCCGCCGACGCACTCAACGCGATCGGCAACTTCGCGATGGGCCTGGGACGCTGGCATATCGCGCAGAGCCATTTTCAAGAAACGATCAAGCTCTACGAGTCGCTGGGCATTATCGCGCGGCTGGCCAATCTGTACTGGTGCCAGGGCTTTCTGCATCACATGCTCGGCGAAGAGGCCGACAGTGAGGCGGCCTACCGTCGCGCGCTCGAGATCGCGCGCTCGTCGGACTATGCCGATCCTGCCGTGGCGCTGGATACCTGCGCGCAGCTTGGCTTCCTGTACCAGACGCAGGGCCGCTGGTCGGAGGCGCAGACGGCTTACGCGCAGGCGCTGGATCTGGCCAATCATCTGCGCAACAAGCACTGGCTGAGTCTGATCTACTATCGGCTGGGCAATGTCTTCAAAGCCAAGGGCCGGCTCGACGCGGCGTACAGCGCCTACGCCAAAGCGATCCACGGCATCGAGGCGCTGCGTGGCGATACCGAGGGCGAGGAGATCAAGCTCGGCTTGCTCGGCACGACGCAGCAAGTCTACGAGGCGATGGTCATGCTCTGTCTAGAGCGCGGCCAGCATGTCGAGGCCTTCGATTACATCGAGCGCGCGCGCTCACGGGCCTTGCTCGATACGCTGACCAAAAAGTCGCCCACGCTCTACCCGGCCTTGGATCAGCCGATCGTTTCGCTGGCCGAGGTGCAGGCGCGCTTGCCCGAGAACGCACTGCTGATCGAGTACTACACGATCGGCGTGCTGCCGCGCGGCGAAAGCCTGATCAACAAGCTGCCCAGCGACAACACCCGGCTGCGCGAGCATCTGGCCTTTCCGCCGCAGGTGCTGCTGTTCGCGATCACGCGCGACAGCTTCGAGGTGCATACGACAAACCTCGATCCCAACACGCTGCGCCCGCTGCCCAACGATCCAGGTCCGGGCCGCCGCCTGCTGCTGCCGCGCCTCCTCACGCTCCTCCACAAGAATCTGATCGAGCCGGTCCAGCATCTGCTGCACGATCGCAGTCTGCTGTATCTGATCCCGCATGGGCCGCTGCACTATGTGCCGTTCATGGCGCTGCGCTCGCAGAGCGGCTCATACCTGCTTGACCACCAGGGCCCCGCGATTGCGATGGCTCCCAGCGCCACGATCTTGCTGCGCAACTGTTTGGATCGACCGCACAGCAGCGCAACCGAGTTTTTGGCGCTCGGCTACAACGACGAGGGCGAGCGTGCGCTGAGCTATGCCGAGGCCGAGGCGCGTTCCGTCGCGCGGCTGATGGATGGCCAGGCCTGGATCGGTCCCGAGGCCAAGAGCGAGCAGCTGCTGGATCAGGCGCAGCGCTTCCGCTGGCTGCATATCGCCGGTCACGCGGTATATCGGCCCCAAGATCCTGCCGCCTCAGAGTTGTATCTCGGCCTGGACGACACGCTGAGCGCCCGCGCGATCATCAGCAACCTGGATCTTGAGGCCGACCTGGTGACGCTCAGCGCCTGCACCAGTGGCCTCAGCCATGTCGTGCCCGGCGACGAACTGCTCGGCTTGCAGCGCGCCTTCCTCTACGCTGGAGCGCCGACCGTGGTCTGCACACTCTGGGAAGCCAATGATCTTGTCGCGCTACTGGTGATGGAGCGCTTCTACACCGATCTGCGCAAAGGTCGCTCCGCCGCCGCCGCCCTCCACGATGCGCAAGTGGCCGTGCGCGAGCTGTCCGGCCATGAGCTGGTCGCGACGATCGAGCGCTGGTGCGAGGAAAACCCGGAGTACGAGGCAGCGCTGGAAGAGATCAAGGTGCTGGCGCAGCAGTCCGGTGACGCGGGCCTGTACGCCGAGCCGTTCTTCTGGGCACCGTTTATGTTGATCGGCAGACCGGACTAGCGAAGGAACAAAAGAACCAAAGAACAAGGGAACAAAGAAGAACCGAGAACCGAGAATCTAACGAACAGAGAATAAAGAACAGAGAACAAGAGAAGTACCCCTACTCCCCTTCTCCTGTGGCAACCGAGGTCGAAGCCGACCGAAGTTCGGGAAAGGGGCTGAGTGGTGAGGGCCTATCAAAGAACCAAAGAACAAGGGAACAAAAAACCAGCGAAAACCTATTTTGTTCCTTTGTTCGCTTGTTCCCTTGTTTGCCCGTAGGGCAGCTCTGCAAGCGCTTTCCCCATGCTCGCACTACACAGATAAATCTCGGATGCAGAACGTAGTGATGCGAGGCTGAGTACATATTTGCAACCGCTTTCCTTGCACACTTGACACATGCGTGATAATCTGTTCAAGCAAGGATACATGCTCCACGCTCATCGTCTCTCCAAAAGGAGGGCCCATGGCAACCTTCGTTCTGGTTCACGGCGGGTTTTACGGCGGCTGGGGTTGGCAGCGTGTTGCGCGGCTCCTGCGGGCAGATGGGCACGAGGTGTACACACCCACGCTGACTGGCCTCGGCGAGCGATCCCACCTGCTGAGCCGCAGCATCACGCTCGACACGCATATCCAGGATATTGTTAATGTGCTGGTCTACGAGGCTCTGCGCGACGTGATTCTGGTGGGCCACAGCTACGGCGGCATGGTCATCACAGGCGTTGCCGACCGGCTGCTCGATCGAATTGCGCTGCTGGTGTACATGGATGCCCATATCGGCGCGAACAACAAATCGGCGCTGGATGTGCTGGCCGGCGGCACCGGCGACACGCTTGACGACATGAGCGAGACCCAGAGCGACGACGATCAGTGGCTGCTGCCGCCGCTGCCGCCCGACGCGACCGGCATTGTGAGCCCCGAAGACCTGGCCTTTATCGCCGATAAGCTGACACCGCTACCGCTCGCCGCGCTGAGTCACAAGCTCCGGCTGAGTCACGACATCCCCCGCTGCCTGCCCCATGCCTACATCCGCTGCACGGATCGATCCGGCATGCTCAAATATTTTCCCAATGATCCGCTCACGCCTTTTTACGCGCAGATCGCCGCCGAGCCGGGCTGGACGATCCGCGATATCCCGTCAGGCCACGATCCGATGATCACTCATCCGCGTGAGCTGGCCGCTACCCTGAGCGAGCTGGCCCAATCGGCGGTACACGCATAAGCCGACGTGGGCATTGATCGCTCCCCATACGCAGCTTCCATCTACTCCGTGATGGAGAAAGGAGCAGATTTACCGCCGCAGCCACACCCCCTCATCCTGACCGAACGTCGTTCCTAAGGAGGAACCTGGTATGACGAAGGAACACCCGCTGTATGGTCGTGGGCTCAGCGCAGACACGATCGTGCTTGTGATTTCTGTCATCAACGTTGGAAAGGGGTTGCATCCATGAGCGCCGATACTGCCATCCGCCCTCAACAAGCCGCTGTTACGCCCAGCAGAGAGATCTGGAAAGTCATCGGCGCATCTGCCGCCGGAACTGTGATCGAGTGGTACGACTTCTACATCTTCGGCTCGCTGGCCTCGGTGATCTCACCGCTCTTCTACCCATCGGGCAACACCACCTTTGCCCTGATCGCCTATCTTTCGACCTTTGCCGTCGGCTTTATCGTGCGTCCCTTCGGCGCGATCTTCTTTGGCCGCATCGGCGATCTTGTTGGGCGCAAATACGCCTTCCTGGTCACGCTGCTGATCATGGGAGGCGCGACAGCCGCGATCGGCCTCTTGCCCACCTACGCCACGATCGGCGCGCTCGCTCCAATCTTGCTGATTCTGATCCGCGTGCTGCAAGGCCTCGCGCTCGGCGGCGAGTATGGCGGCGCGGCAGTGTATGTCGCGGAGCACGTGCCGGACGGCAGACGCGGCTACTACACCAGCTTCATTCAGATCACGGCAACGCTCGGTCTATTTATCTCGCTGGCGGTGATCCTGGCGGTGCAGTACGCCTTCGAGGGCGCGTACGGCGTCGATGCCGGCAAGGCTGCCTTTGCCAGCTGGGGCTGGCGTATTCCGTTCCTGCTCTCGATCCTGCTAGTCGGCATGTCGCTCTACATTCGGCTGCGCATGAAAGAGTCGCCGATCTTCACGTCGCTCAAGAAAGAGGGCAAAACCTCGACCACGCCGCTCAAGGATAGCCTGGGCAACTGGGCCAACTGGAAGCGTATTCTGATCTCGCTCTTTGGCGCGACCGCCGGCCAGGGCGTGGTCTGGTACACCGGCCAGTTCTACGCGCTCTTTTATCTGCAAAATATCCTCAGGATCGAGGCGCGAACTGCCAATATTGTCATCGCCGTGGCGCTGCTGCTGGGCATGCCCTTCTTTGTCTTCTTCGGCTCGCTCTCGGATCGCATCGGGCGCAAGAAGATCATGATGGCCGGCTGCTTGATCGCGGCGATCTGCTACTATCCGCTGTATATGGGCATGGAGGCCGCAGCCGGCAATAATATCGTCGCGGTCGGCTCGACGACCAACCCAGTCACGGGCGAAGTCAAGCTCTCGGCGCTCACCGAGCAGAATGGCGCGCTGGTTCCGGCTGAGATCGCGTCGAATCCAAACATACCGGCGCTGATCGGACTGATCTTTATTCAGGTGCTCTTCGTGACCATGGTCTACGGCCCGATCGCGGCCTATCTGGTGGAGGCGTTCCCCGCGAAGATCCGCTACACCTCAATGTCGCTGCCGTATCATATCGGCAATGGCGTGTTTGGCGGCCTGCTGCCCGTGATCGGCCTGTCGATCTGCGCGGCGACCGGCAACATCTACGCCGGCCTGCTCTACCCAATCATCGTGGCGCTGATCACGTTTGTCGTCGGCTCGCTGCTGCTGCGCGAAACCCACAGCACGCGCATCTGGGACGAGACCAACGAGAACTACCCCACGCCGGTTTGATCGCTCGACCCACATCGAATCGACAAGGCGGAGCCGCACGGCTCCGTCTTTGTTGTGGACGCGAGTTCCTAAAATTAGCCTTAAGGTCCTACTACACCAATAGTACCTTTAGACAGGCTGACAGATAGTTAAAAATTTGTTATATTCTACGCATCCGCTACTGATGATGTTCGACCGACTGGGGGGTGGGCCGAATGCCAGAAGTAGCGGATCTTTTTTTAATCTCCT
>JAFAYS010000570.1 GCA_019240175.1 Chloroflexota bacterium
GCGATGGACGGCAAAGGCCAGCTGACTATTCGCACGAGCCGCGATGGATCGTTTATTCGCGTTGAGATAGGCGATACTGGCCCCGGTATTCCGCCGGAGATCATCGATCGTATCTGGGAGCCGTTTTTCACCACCAAAGGGGTTGGCGAAGGCACAGGCTTGGGACTGGAAACCGTGCGCCGCATCGTGACGCGGCATCACCACGGCGAAATTTCTGTCCACTCCCAGCCAGGCAATACTCGCTTCGAGGTCTGCTTACCGCTTGATCAAGGCTAACATCGAGCGCTGATCGCTCAAGCACAAACGGCATAAAATCTTTAGCTCACGGAAGGAATCGCACGATGTCAAGCTCACCATGCACACATTTGGATCAAATTCAGCACGTCCAGCCCAGCGCCAACGGCTGCGAAGAATGTCTCGCCACAGGTGATCGCTGGGTCCACCTGCGCGAATGTTTAATCTGCGGCCACATCGGATGCTGCGACTCATCCAAGAACAAGCACGCCACCAAACACTTCCACGCCACGCAGCATCCGATCGTCAAATCGTTTGAGCGCGGCGAGGATTGGCGCTGGTGCTACGTAGATAATACCTTCGTGTAGCGTCGCGGCGGCCCACCATCGCCGAGGTTGAGCTGGAACCACCACAAGCGCGGAGTCGAAAAAATCGACTCCGCGCGCTCGCGTACACGCAAACACCTGCGATCATCTTCGGGACGCAACTTCCGTCTGCGTAGCCCTGTATCAAGGACCTGAGTACTGTACATGCTCCACGTCGTTGTTGTACTGTGGGCCGAGGAGAACAGTACAGCCCGCGCCATCTCATGCATATCCCTGAATAAGGACACATGCTCGGCGCAAGCAATCCGCCGCCGCTCCTGGTGCCGACGGATTCAGCTATAGCGTGTCCATGGCATGGCCGGGCTTAGATCTGAGGTTTGAGCATGATCGAAGCGTTATCACTTGACCTGGACTGGATACCCACCGATCTCAACCGCTTGCTGACGTCCAGCGCAAACAATCGCGTCCGTACAAACGCGGCTGAAGCTCCCGCCATCACCGTGATCCAATTCCAGAGCAGCGCGTATTTCCTGGCGCGCACGCTAGGCCCTCTCGCCGCTACAGGAACACCAGCACGCACGGACGAGCTGCTCGAAAAGAAGCTCAAGCAGATCCTGGCGGCCTCGCTTCCCGCGATCAAACATAAAATCAGTATTTCCCGGCTTCAAGATTACGATGCCGGAAAGCCGGAGACGCAGCTTACTTTTAAGTATTACCAGGAAGTGACGCATCTGCTCTGGCCGCATCTGCCAAAGATTGAGCAGCTACAAGGCACGTCGAGAAATACCTGTCTTGACGCAAGCACGAGTTGTATCACCTTCTTCGGCCAAATCATTGACGACCATATCGCAAGCCTGCAAGCGCTCGATAACCCACAATCGACCTTGCAGCGCGATCTGCTGCCGTCATTCATGACGTTGAAGCGCGCGCTCGAACAGGTGCGCCTGCATCTGCCCCCGCGCGCGCCGCTGGACGCCGATCAAGCATTGCACAGCACGTTCGACAGCGCTTCCGGATCTGACAATCTGCTGGAAGAGCAGATCGAAGTTGTGCTGACGTCGAGCGCCGAAGTTACACCGAAGCTTCAAAATGTTGCCACCGACGAGCACTTCAAAGAGCTGATCGGCAAAATCAATCAGCTGTTGCCGAGCAAGGAATCGATCGAGGCGGCAAAACAGGAGAAAAAGTTCGACAAGATCAACAAAGCGCTGGACACCGGCAAAAAGCTCGGCGTGCTGGCGGGCTCGATCGCGGCATATTGTGGCGATGCGCAGACCGGGGAGCAGATCGAGCTGATTGTGGGCTCGACGGTGGAAATCGGCCTGGCGCTGGTCGCAGCCTACACCGGCGGTCCGATCGGCTGGGTCAACGCCGGCATTACTGTGGTCGGCACAGTGCTCAAAATCCTTAACTTCTACAACAAGCCCAAAACGCCTTCGGCAGAAGAAATTATCAGCAGCCAGATCGCGCATCTTTCGGAGCAGGTCAATCAGCACTTTAAGCAGGTCGAGACCATGCTCTCCGAGATGTACAAAGATGTGTTTACCTGGTTCTCCAGCCTGCGCGAGGATATTCGCCGCCTGGATCGTGAGATCAAGGATGTGCGCGGCAAGCTCGACCCGATTCACGCCAAAATTGAGGCGCTCTTTACCAAAGAATATTTCGATAACCGCTTCAACGCGCTCTCGTTCCACCAGCTATTTGACCAGGATATGAATCTTGACGATCAGATTCGCTACTTCCAGGTGTTTCGCAACTGCGCGCTGCTGGACAGCCAGCGTCACGCGAATCAGCCGGATCAGCGCGGGATCGTCAATCAGCTCAAAGATCCGATCGATGGCGGCATGGAGCGCAATATTCCGGTGCTCGTCGACTATGCCCGGCGCTATCTCGGCTTTAACGGCGTGCGACCGGACGAGTGTATCAATCCCTTGTTCTGGGCCGAAGGTGGCCTTTCGCTGATCGAATTCTTCGATCGGACGCCCGAGTTTAATCTGACGCCGAAGATCAAGGCCGGCTGTGACGAGATTCTGGAAGAAGGCCGCAAGTTTAATCAGCTCACGGCCAGCCTGCACACGTTGGGCGTGGTGCGGCGCGTGGTCGAGCTTTACAGCGCCAGCCTCGACGAGCTGCTCGCCACGCTGGGAAACATGCCCGCGCCGGATGAGCCGTTCCACAAAGTTGAGGACAGTTTCTTCGAAAACACCTTTCGCGCCGGTGTTGGCCACTACTATACCTACGATCACTATGTGACCTATCGCGACAAGCTGATCGAGCGGCTCAAGACCAGCGACGATCTGCTTCAGGAGGTCGAAAAGGCACATGTCCTGACGCTGACCTTCTTCGCGCTGTGCTACCGCGAACAATTTTTGTACGATCCTGATGTGCGCGCCTGCCTGGCGGCGCTGTGGAACGCCGCGCAGGTCCGCGAGTGGCTGCAAAGCTATCAGAACGCCGTGTATGGCTCGACCATCGCGACGGTTCAGGCTTACCATACGCAGCTCAAGCAACAATATTATGGCGGCACGCAGCTCGAGAAGTATGATGTGTATCAAGCGGTAAAGCTGCGCTTCGGTCTGATCGAGCAGTTGA
>JAFAYS010000579.1 GCA_019240175.1 Chloroflexota bacterium
CCTCGTAGCCCAGCTCCGACAGCATTTCGTCGATCAAGAGTCGCATGGCTGGATCATACTCAACGACGGCAATCACTGGTACACGCATACTGTCCTCATCTTTCTCTCAAAATCTCAAACAGATACGGCGTGTTGTGATGATGCATGTCGTTAGACCGTATCGGTAAATACACTCTTCTGGCCACTGTGTTGTCTACAGACTGCCCGGCCTATTGAACATAGCATGTTAAGTTGACGCGGAGATTAAGCGCTCCTGACGGGAGGCTGCCGATCGCGTGTGGTACACTTTTTTGAAAGGAAACAGCTATGCCAGCTATTCTTGTTGTTGATGATGATCCGCATATTCGCAGCGCCGTCAGCCGTGGACTGCGCTTTGAAGGCTATGATGTCCAGGTCGCTGCCGATGGCGCGCAGGCGCTGGAGATCGCGCGGGTGGAGCCGCCGGATCTGGTGGTGCTCGATGTGATGCTGCCGGGAATTGACGGTCTGGAAGTGTGCCGGCGGCTGCGGCGTGGTTTGGCGAGTCCGATCCTCATGCTCACGGCGCGGGATGCGGTGCCTGATCGTATTGCGGGACTGGATAGTGGCGCGGATGACTACTTGGTCAAGCCCTTTGATTTTGACGAGCTGCTCGCGCGGATTCGTGCGCTGCTGCGTCGTATCCAGCCCGGCGGCGATGACGTTCTGCGCTATGCCGATCTCCGGCTGGAAACCGGCCCGCGCCAGGTCTGGCGTGATGAGCGTCGGATCGATCTGACCACGCGCGAGTATGAGCTGCTCCTGCTTTTTCTGCGCCATCCCCGCCAGGTGCTCACCCGCGAGCAGATTCTTGACCGTGTGTGGGGCGCTGCAGATGTCGATAGTAACGCGATCGAGGTGCATATTGCGCGCCTGCGGGAAAAATTGGAGGCTGATGCTGAGCCGCGCCTGATTCAGACGATTCGTGGTGCCGGCTACGCCCTCCGTAGTCAGGAAGAGTGACGATGTCGTTGCGGCTGCGGCTGACCCTGCTGACGGCGCTGCTGACCGGCGGCATGCTGCTCCTGTTTGCGCTGGTGTTCTACCTGGTGCTGGAAGCCAATCTTTATGCGGAGCTCGATACGCGTCTTCAGGAGCGAGCCACGCTGCTCACGCGAACCGTGGGAACCAGCGCCCAGCCGAACACGAATCCGCAAATTCCTGCGCTACCACTACTGGAAGAATTTGCCGCACCGGGAATCTACGCCCAGCTAATTGCGGTGGACGATACGGTGCAGGCTACCTCGCTGAATCTTGCGCGCGGACGGCTGCCGCTTGACGCGGCCAGCCTCTCCTCAGCGCGCGCCGGCAACTCTGCCTTCGCCACAGTCCCGGCTGGTGCTGACGAAGATCTGCGGCTGCTGGCAGTTCCGGTGCGCGAGGCAACCGGCAGCGTCCTGGTGGTCGCCGAGTCGTTAGAGCCGTTGCAGCGCACGCTCGCCTGGGCGCGCACCCTGATCATCGGCGGTGGCAGCATCGCGCTCATGCTGGTGCTGGTGGGCGCGACCATACTCACGGGACGCGCGCTTGCGCCGATTCAACAGCTCACGCTGATGGGCGCGCATGTTGCCGCAACCGGAGAATATCATACGCGTGTGCCCGTCCCGCAGCGGCGTGATGAAGTTGCCCAGCTGGCCGTGACGATCAATGACTTGATCGCCACGATCGAGCGCAGCCTGCTTCAGCAACGCCAGTTCTTAGCCGATACGTCGCATGAGCTGCGCTCGCCACTGACGGCTGTGCTGGCCAACCTGGATCTGCTGCGCCGCAATCTCGATCCCGCCGAGCGTGAGCTATCGTTGAGCGAAGCGACCGCCGAAGCGCGGCGTATGCGGCGACTGGTCAACGATCTGCTGCTGCTGGCGCAAGCCGATGCGACTCAGGTGATCGGCCATACGCCCGTGCAGCTCGATCAGGTCGTGACGAAGACCGTCGCGATGATCGCGCGGCGTGCAACCACGCATACCCTGCGCGCAGAGGTCGAGCCTGCGGTGACGATCGTCGGCGATGGCGAGCGGCTGACCGAGCTGTTGCGCAATCTGCTGGAAAACGCGATCAACTACACGCCGCCCGGTACCGACATCGTTGCTCGGCTGCAGCGATCTCACGGGCGTGCGCAGCTGATTGTCAGCGACTCTGGGCCAGGGATTGCGCCGGAGCATCTGCCCTATGTGTGGGATCGGTTTTACCGTGTTGATAAAGCGCGCTCCCGATCGCTCGGTGGCAGCGGCCTGGGCCTGGCGATTGTGAAGTATATTGTCGAGGCGCATGGCGGCACCGTGAATCTAACAAGTATTTTAGGTACTGGCACGACGTTTACGATCCATCTCCCTCTGGATGCAGCCGCGCCCAGCCCACGCTTGGAGGCCGAGCGCCCACCAGTCTCCGCTGCCCCTTCCGATTAATCTTTTGCTTGGGTTTGCCGCAGCAGCATAGGCCAGCGCAGCATCACGCCCGCTCCGAGCCAGTACTGAGACGATCGCCGACCAAGCGCGTGAGAGCGGCATGGAGCGTCGATGGATCGATGTGGAAGTTCTGCGCGCCGCGTGCCGCCTCACCGACCAGCGCAGCATAGGCGTAGCCAAAGTGCTGACACAGCCAAAAATAGTGCGGTGGAATATTGTCGGGCGGGAACAGCTCGAGCAGCGTCAATGGTTGGCCCTGCCGGTAGATCAGATTGACCAGGCCCGCGCCATGCGTGCCTACCATGTAGCGCGCTGGCAAAGATGCGCATTTGCGCTTCCAGGTCCAGGTCATCGCTATCGATGATTTCGAAGCCGAACGCTGCGCATATCTGTGCGACCTGATCGGCGTTCACTATCTGCCGCTGTCGATCGGCGCGACGCGTTAAAAATATGCGGCGCGTGGCGTGCAGATCTGCGGGCGGCGGCTGTAGCAGATCGAGCAAGAAGTCGAAGGTGCCGCCCTGGTGCGGCATGACCTTGGGCAGCACAATGCTGTCGGCGTGGATGAAGCCGCGCGCATGAACAATCCAGCGACGGTGCCGCAACGTTGTGCTGCGCGCGATCGCCTGCTGAAAGTATGGACGCCGAGCCAGCAGACTGCTGATGACGATTGGTATCTCGTGCGTCGCGGGCCAGCGATCGAGCAGCGCCAAACGGCCAAGCACATCGCTATACACGTGATAATAGTTGTCGTCGCCGAACTCGCGCAACGAGATCACACAGCGCTCATAATGCACCGGCTCGCGGGTGATGTAGCGTCGCCGCACATATTGCACGAAATCAGGCAAGCCCACGCGTTCGTAGTAGGGCATCGATTGGAGCAGCAGCGTGCGTGGGCCGGTCAGCGCGAAGCCGTAGCTTGGCTCGATCAGCACCGGCTGCCGGTACCAGATCATGTGCTCATCCTGGGGCAGCGCGTTGTACGCCGCAAACGACGCTCGGAGCGCCGGATCGTCCACGGGGATCGCAAGTTCACGGAATGGATAGGCGCAGCGGGTATGAAGGAGATATGGATCTGTCGCGTTGGCGGGAGCCGACTTCCACCATCGCTGCGACAGTGGAAGCCGGCGTATCCCCTGATTAGGAGCCATCGGCGATGTAGCTTTGGCTCCGGAGCGCCGCTGCATGACGCGCGGGTTCGCGGTAGATCGCATACAGCGGCCCGACTACCCGATCCAGCGCGGCCACATCGAGCCAGGCCGGACTACCTAGCTCTGCCTCTACGGTTGCTGGCAGCAGCACACGCTTGGCCTGTGGTGGAGCATCGCCAACGCCGGCCAGTCCTTCAGGCTGTGCCATCAGCCGCCGCAGGTTGCGTACGCCGATGCGATGGTAGCTCATAGTTTCCACTTCGAGGCCGGGCACCAGCACTTTGACGGCATGGACAGCGCTGCCGGGAGGCGTAAAGTCGGCCACCAAGATGTCGAAGCCCGCCGCTCGAAGTTGTGCAGCGACGAGATCTGCCAGCTCCTCACGTGTCGCTCGCTCGGCGGCCACGCTGTGCGGCAGCTCGCTGAAAGGGATCGAGCGTCGTGCCGCCAGAATACGCGGTTCGAGCAAGGCACGCATCTCGTCCAGGTTTAATCCGTGCAGGTAGTGCATGGACTGTAGCGCGCGCGGCTCGTCGCAGCTTGGATCGTAGTGGCGCAGATAGTCGTGCAGATACTCGGGCGGCGTGACAGCGGCTACCGGCGCGAGCGGGCCGTGCGAAAACCCGATCCGTGAGCGCGCCGACACAAATTCAAGCAGCGCCTTGCGCAGCGCGTGTTCGCGGTTGGGATGCGCCGCCTCGCCACACGCCAACGCCATAACCGGGCTTTGCGCGCCCGTTTCGCGATCAATGCCGACTGCGTAGAGATTGACCATGCCAAAGTCGGTGCCGGCCAGCTTGACCACTACATCTACGTCCTGAGCATCGAGATGCGCCAGCAAGGAGCGCGTTTGCTCGTCGCGTACCTCGTCGAGCGCCACCGCCAGATCCGCGGCCAGGGCACGAAAGGCCACGCTGTTGCCGTCGCGCTGGATCAATTCCAGCAGCCCATGCGCGATGGCACTATCGAACGTTAAACCTGCGCCCAGGCCATTGGTGATCGGCGTAATCAGCCACGGCCCGGGCCCAATATCAACGCCCTGACACGCGACAAATTCCAGCGGCAGCCATACGTGCTCGTCGCGGCGGTAGCGCCCGATCTGGACCCACTGTAGCGGCAGATCGGCGTGGTACGCGCTCCCGGCCTCCAAACACAAGCGCAGCGGATCGAGCACCTGCGCCGTGCCGTGATGCCGCACCATCGCCGCGTACGACGCACGCTCACGCGGCATACGCTGCACAGCCCGGTGCGCGAGCACAACTTCCGTCAGCTCGCCGAGCGCGCCCATACGCGCCTCCGCCACGCTGGTGCCGTAGCCGCTGCCGGAATTGGGCGGGCCATCCTCGGGCGCAAAGTTGACGACATGAAACGGCACACCCAGGCGATCAATGCCGTGCAGCGGCATTTCCGAGAGGCGGCCCGGCGGCAACGCGGCACGGTAGGTCGAGCTGATCGCGTCAAAATCGGTCATAAAGCATCCTTGCGTCTTAAGCGCTGGGCTGGGGGCTGCTCCGCGCGGTGCTTGGGTACTGCGATCGTGGTCGTCCTCAATATTCCCAGCTGGTACGCAACAGTCGCGCTTGCAGCAGCGTCACGATCAAAATGATCGCAAACAGGACGATGCCCATCGCCGCGCCGTAGCCGAGATTCAGCTCGTTGAACGCGGTTTGCCACTGGTACACCGACACGACCATCGTGGCGTTATTGGGTCCGCCGGGCGGCGAGTTCACTTGTGCGCCGCTCATGATATAGATCGGGCCGAAGACCTGGAGCGAGTTGATGATGCCGGTCACCAGGACAAAAATCATCGTCGGCTGCAACAGCGGCAGCGTGATCCGCCAAAACATCTGCCAGCGGTTCGCGCCATCGACGCGTGCGGCCTCGTAGTACGTGCGATCGATCCCGCTGAGGCCGGCCATGAACAGCACCATCTGGAAGCCGACATCTTTCCACAGCGCGTAGAGCGCGATCGATGCCAGTGCCTGCGACGAGGATTGGAGCCAGCGCTGGCGGGGCAGGCCAACCAATTCGAGCAGCTGGTTGAACAAGCCAAGCTGTGGCTGGTACAGCCACTTCCAGATCAGCGCGGTCGCGATTACCGAGGTGATCACCGGCAAGAAATAGATCGTGCGGAATAGCATGCGCAGCTTGCCGGTCGCCTCGATCGCCAGCGCCAGCAGCAGCGCCACGCTGATCGATGCGGGCAGGTACAACACGGTGTACACAAACGTGTTTTTGAGCGACGTCCGAAAGATCGGGTCGCCGACGAGGCTGCGGTAATTTTCGAGGCCGACGAACGGCTGGCTTGGATTAAAGCCCTGCCACCTGGTCAGCGAGCCCCACGCGCCGCTCACCAGCGGGTAGATCCAGAATACGCCAAATACCAGCACCATCGGCACCAGTGTGGTCAACATAAACGCGGTTTGTCCAGGGCGCTGTTGCGGTTGCCGAACGGAATAGATCGGTCGTGCGCGTGCCATGCTGTTTCGCTTTCTTACATAATGTCGTCAGCCTTTAAGCCCGGTCATGGCGATGCCTTCGATGAACTGGCGTTGCGCCGCGAGATACACCAGCAGCACCGGCAGCACCGTCACGATCGCGCCGGCTGCGGTTGGCCCAATGTCCACGCCCACACGCCCGCGAAATTGTGCGAGTCCCAGTGGCAGTAGATACAGATCGCGATTGCTGATCATCACTAACGGCCACAAAAAATTGTCCCACTGGTTGATAAACGTAAAGATCGCCAGCGCCGCCAGCGCCGCGCCCGATAGCGGCAACACCACGCGAAAGAAGATGCCAAACTCGCCCGCGCCATCAATGCGGGCAGCGTCGATCAAGTCGTTCGGGATCGACTGCATAAACTGGCGCATCAAAAAAATGCCAAACGGATTAAAGGCGATCGGAATAATCAGCGACCAGTAGGTATCAACCCAGCCCAGCCGCGACATCAGCGCGTATAGCGGAATGATCGAGACCGTAAACGGGATCATCATCATGCTGAGCACCAGCCAGAACAAGGTGTCGCGACCACGAAAATCCAGCTTGGCGAACATATAGCCGGCCATCGCGCTGCTCAGCAGCGTCACCGCCGTGATCGCGGTGGTGACGAAGAGGCTATTGCGGAAGAATACGGGGAAGCTGCCGAAGTCCAGGTTGCCGAGCCTGCGCCAGTGATCAAGCGTCGGCTCCTGCGGCCACCACGTCGGGGGAAACGCCAGCAGCTCGCGCTGCGACTTGAACGATGTGACAACCGTCCAGTAAAACGGCAGCAGCATGGCCAGCGATCCAAGGCCGAGCAGTAGCCACAGCAGGTACATGCGCCACGGCACCGGACGCCGCGCCGCGCGATCAGCAGGCCGCGCGATCGATTGATGGTCGAGGGTTGTGCGCATTAAGTGATCTCCATCCCAACATGTTTCTGTTCAGCGCGCTCGGGTGGGCTGGCGTGCCGTCACCCGAGCGCTGCAAACGGCGCTACGACGAGGTTGGCGGCTTGTAGTTACGCTCAGTGAACAGGCGCTGCTTGCCGGCTGCCTTGAGCGCGGCGTTCATCTGGCTGGTAGCCTCGTCCAGCGCTTCCTTGGGTGGTCGCTGTTCCAGAATCGCCTGATCGAACATTTGCCGCCAGATCTTCTCGGCTTCTAGCGGGCGCTCGCCGTAGTTAATCCGATACGGCAGCGTTTCGGCCTGGGTGGCGATACTGTTGCCTTTTTTGGTGTCTTCGGCTTTGAGCGTCGGGTTATCCAGCAAGTTTTTCTGATCGGGCGGGCCGTTCGAAAGCAGCGCCCAGTTGATGCGATTTTCGTCGCTGCCCATCATCTGCTTGATAAAGGAGAAGGCAACCTGCTGCTCTTCGGGCGTGGCCTTGCTAAAGACCACAAAGCCTTCTTCGGGCGTGACTAGGCCCCAGGCCGGCCCTGGGTTGCCCGTGAAGGTTGGCGTGACAGCGGTGCCCCACTGACCGACCCAATCCGGATGATTGGCGTTGATGCCGCCGCCGGTGTAGCCCTGGCTGATATAGGTTGCCGTAGCACGCGTGTCCCAGGCA
>JAFAYS010000664.1 GCA_019240175.1 Chloroflexota bacterium
TGGATATGTAAGAGGTAATTGCAATGCCAGATTTTTCTCAGCAATTTGCTGCGCTCTCCCCCGCACAACGTGCCCTGCTGATCCAACGGCTGCAAACCAAAGCCGGATCGCAATCGCAGAACATTGTGCGACGCCCAGATACCGATACCTATCCATTATCATTTGCTCAGCAGCGGCTATGGTTTCTGAATCAGATGCAGCCGGATGTGCCGCTGTACAACATTGTCATGCCGATCGAGATCCGCAAAGAGTATGCGCTCGACGCGCTCCAATACGGCACGGCCTGGTGTCTCAGCACGATTCTGGCGCGGCATGAGGCGCTACGCGCTACGTTTAGCAATGAGGGCGGCCAGCTCATTCAGCGGATCGTTGCCCCGCAGCCGGTCCAGCTGCCCGTGATCGACCTGAGCCACCTGGCGGACGACGAGCGCGAGGCCGAAGCCCACCGGCAGCTCAATGCAGAAACCTGGCGTCCGTTTGATCTCAGCAGTGGCCCGCTGCTGCGAGCGCTGCTGATCCACCTACAGCCCGACCACAACATTCTGCTGCTCACCGTGCATCATATCGCGTTCGATGGCTGGTCGGTCGGGATCTTGATGCGCGAGATGGCTGAGCTGTTCGTTAAAATGAGCGCCGGCGAGCCAGTGGAGCTGCCCGCGCTGCCCGTGCAGTATGCCGACTTTGCGGCCTGGCAGCGCGGCTGGCTACAGGGCAAGGTCTTGGAGCAGCAGCTCAGCTATTGGACTGAGCGCCTGGCCGATCCGCCGCCGCCGCTGACGCTGCCGATCAGCCAGCCCCGCCCACACACGCGGACCTGTAACGGCGCGCGCGAGTCATTCACGGTGCCCGCGCAGGTAACTGCCGCGCTCAACCAGCTGAGCAGCGGCCAGGGCGCGACGCTGTTTATGACGCTGCTGGCAGCCTGGAAGGTGTTGTTGCACCGCTACAGCGGCCAAAGCGATCTCGTGGTCGGCAGCCCGATTGCGAATCGTAATCGCCGCGAGATCGAAGGGCTGATCGGCTTCTTTGTCAACACCCTGGCGCTGCGCACAAGCCTGGCCGGCGATCCCAGCTTTGTCGAGCTGGTAGGACGGGTGCGCGAGGTCATGATCGGTGCCTATGCTCACCAGGATCTGCCCTTCGAGACGCTGGTCGAGCAGCTACAGCCTCAGCGCGATCTGAGCACCACGCCGATCTTTCAAAGCTTATTCGTGCTGCAAAATATGCCGCTGCCCGCAGCAGCGAGTCGCAGCGCCGGCATTTCGCTCGTCTCGGACCTGGATGGTCCGGCGCACTTCGACCTGACGCTGTCGCTGATGGAGGTTGAAGGCCACTTGCAGGGCATGCTGGAATATAACACCGACCTCTTCGATGCCGCGAGTATCCAGCGGATGGTCGGGCATTTCACGATGCTGCTGAGCGGCATTGCGGACGATCCACACCAGCGCCTGTCGCGGCTGCCGCTGCTGACGCCCGCCGAATGGCAGCGCCAGAGCGTTGAGTGGAATGCGACCGCCGCACCCTTCGCCAGCGATCAACCCGTGCACGCGCTGTTTGCAGCGCAGGCGGCGCGCACGCCTGACGCCGTTGCCGTACACTTTGCAAATCAGCAGCTGACCTACGCTGAGCTAGACGCGCGCGCCAATCAGCTCGCGCATTACCTGCATACGCTCGGCGTGAAAGCCGAGGATCGGATCGGACTGTGTGTTGAGCGCTCGCTTGAGCTGGTGATCGGGCTGCTGGGCATTCTCAAGGCCGGCGCGGCGTATGTCCCGCTTGATCCGACCTATCCCCAGGATCGGCTTGAGTTTATCCTCACGGATGCGCAGATACCAGTCGTGGTAACGAATCAAGGGCTGCATGATCGCTTGGGCTGCGCCGCCGTCCAGCTCGTCGATTTCGACCGGGATCAACAGCAGATCGCGCGGCAGCCCACCCATGCTACAGCCAGCGCCGTCCAGCCCGATCACACGGCCTATATCATCTACACCTCCGGCTCGACTGGCCGTCCCAAAGGCGTGCTGGTAGAGCACCAGCAGCTGGCCAATACGCTCTTTGCCAGTCAGACGGCCTTTGGCTTTCGCGCGGACGACCGCATGCCGTGGATCGCCTCGTCTTCGTTCGACATCGCGCTGTTCGAGCTGTTTTGTCCACTGCTGGCCGGCGGCAGCGCCGAGCTGATGACCAAAGAGCAGATCCTGGATCTGCCCGCTTTTGCCCGCACGCTCCAATCGATCACCGTGCTGCATACGCTGCCCAGCCTGATGCGCCAGATCGCCGGGTTTATCCGCGAGCATCAGCTGCACGAGCGCTACCGGTCTATGCGTCAGGTGTTTGTCGGCGGCGATGCCGTCGCGGCTGATCTGCTGGCCGAGATGCGCAGCGCGTTTCCTGCCGCGCGCATCAACGTGCTGTACGGTCCAACCGAGGCCGCCATCATCTGCGCCACCCACGCCGTATCCACCGATCAGATCCTGAACAAACATCTGATTGGCAAGCCACTCAGCAACTCACTGCTGCGAATCTACGATCGCAACCGCCAGCCCGTGCCGGAGGGCGTGCCGGGCGAGCTGTACATCGGCGGGCGCAGCGTGACGCGCGGCTACCTGGAGCGGCCTGAGCTGACGGCGGAAAAGTTTGTCGAGCTGGATGAACAGCGCTGGTATCGCAGTGGCGATCTGGCGCGCTACCTGCCGGACGGAACGCTGGAATTTTTGGGCCGGATCGACCAGCAGGTGAAGCTGCGCGGCTTCCGCATCGAGCTGGGCGAGATCGCGGCTGTGCTGCTGCGGCATCCCAGCGTCCGCGATGCGGTGGTGATCGCGCGCGAAGCTGCTCCTGGCGATCAGCAGCTCGTGGCGTACGTCGTAGAACAAAGAACAGAGAACCAAGAACAAGGTACCACTCCTCCCCTTCGCCTGCCGCAGCGGGAGAAGGGGCTGGGGGATGAGGGCCTGCCGAGCTTCCTACATGCGCAGCTTCCCGACTACATGGTGCCCGCCGCGTTTGTCTGGCTCGACGCGCTACCGCTCACGCCGAACGGCAAAGTCGATCGCAAAGCGCTGGCGGCGCGTGAGATTGTCCGAGGAGCACCCGCTGGCGGCATCGGCTTTGTCGCACCGCAGACCGAGCTTGAGTGCGCGATCGCGGCGATCTGGCAGCAAGTCCTTCAGCTAGAGTCGATCGGAGTTGACGAGAGCTTCTTTGACCTGGGCGGCACCTCGCTAAAAGTGGCCGCTGTGCAAAGCAAACTCCAGCCGCTGGTCGGGGGTGAGCTATCGATCCTCACGCTGTTTCAATACCCGACGATCAAAACCTTAGCTGAACATCTCAGCCTCAGCCGCATCGTCACGGCGACCGCGCATAGCTCGTCCGACCGCGCCCAGAAGCAAAAAGAAATGTTCCAGCGTCAGCGCAGCCGGGCCAAACGCTAAGCTCGCATCACGCGCCGCTGCGTAAGAAAGATGAATCAACCATGAGCGATCAAGCTATCCTGGATCATGCAGACAGCCTGGACATTGCGATCATCGGCATGGCCGGACGCTTCCCCGGTGCTCGCGACGTCGAAGCCTTCTGGCAGAACTTGTGCGCCGGGGTCGAGTCGATCGGACGCTTCAGCCACGCAGAGCTGAGCGCGGCGGGCGTGCCTGAGGCCATGCTCAATCTGCCAAACTTTGTGCCGATGGGCACGCAGCTCGACGACATTGAGCAGTTCGACGCCAACTTCTTCGGCTATTCGCCGCGTGAAGCCGAGATCATCGATCCGCAGCAGCGCTTCTTTCTCGAAAGCGCCTGGGAAGCGCTTGAGCACGCCGGCTACGATCCGGCCCGCTACCCAGGCTTGATCGGCGTGTTTGGCGGCGTCAGCATGAACACCTACCTGTTCGCCAATGTGTTTGCGCAGTACAACTCGGGCTTTGCCAGCGATTACCTGCCGGTCATGCTGGGCAGCGACAAAGATCTGCTGGCTACGCGCG
>JAFAYS010000673.1 GCA_019240175.1 Chloroflexota bacterium
GAACAAGGTGCGCAGAAAGAACGAGGTCGCCCAGCCAAGCGAGATCGCGATCAGCGCGAACATCAGCGCGACAAACAGCAGGGGCTTATGCCTGAGCGCGAGCTGCATGAACAGCTTCAGCGGCTCTACGTCTGGCCGACGTGGCTTAAGCGCCGGCGTCGGGCGAAACTCTACCACGTAGCCGCTCCACAGGGCCTCAAACTCAGCGCGCTTCAGCCGCTTCAAGCCGTTGTTGGGATTCAGCACTACCACATCTTCGGGCGTCCAGCTGTAGAGCACGACATAGTGCCCTTCTTGCCCGTTCAGATGCGCGATCGACGGCAGCTGAATATGCTTGAGCGCATCGTAGATCGCCTGGGCTGGCCGTGCGTCGAAGCCAATCGCGCGGCCTCCGTCACGCAGTCCCGCAAGGCTGGTGCCGTCGCGATTCGTGCCGATCAGCATGCGCGACTGCTCAAGCGTCAGATGATGCCGGTAGTAGCGTGCCAGCGACGTAAACACCGATGGGCCGCAATCGCGCGGCTCGGCCACTCTGATCCAGGGCAGACGCCGATAGATGCGCCACTTAGACAGCATGTCGCACCTCGTCCAGCGCGTCGATCTGGTAATCCGTGGTGCCCTGCATCAGCATTTGTGCCAGATACTGGTAGATCGGCAGGCCAAGCATGTGAGTGAGCCAGTCGAACTGACCGTTGGGATTGACTTCCAGAAATACATGCTCGCCTTCCGGTGTCACGATCATGTCGATGCTGCCGAACACCAGATTCATACGTTCCATCAGCAGCAGCAGCTTCGCGCTGATCTCCTCGGGCAGATCGTACAGCGCATAGGGCGTGTTCTCGAAGTCGTAGCGCCGCCAGTCCTCACGCGAGCGCTCGCTGCTCTGCGAGTGAATGGCGCAGCTGAAGATGCGTTTGCCGACGACAACAATCCGCAGCTCAAGCTGCTTCTCGATATAAGGCTGAAAAATGCCGGGTGTCGGCATAAAATTGGGCCGCTCGACCAGGTGCTCTTCGGCAACACGATTGGTGAGCAGCCGCGCCACGCGCACCGATCCATCGCTCTCAGGCTGGGAGATGCGCGTGAAGCCTTTGAACGGCTTGTAAATGATCTTGCCGTCGTGTTCTTGATAGAACTCTTGTGCCAGCGGTAAGCGTGCGGTGTAGAGCGTGGACGGAATCTGAAGCCCGACCTCGGCGGCGAGCATGAGCTGGCAGCACTTTTCCTCGAACGCGCTGTTGAACGGCGGCGGGTTGACGCAGAAAATGCCGTGGTAGCCCAGCGTCATGATGAAGCCGCGATAGAACGCCCGCCACTCTTGATCCACAAAGGCCCACTGGTCGCGCCTGCCGTAGATATGTTGATACGCATCGTCGACGCCGAGCGGATGCCAGTTACGCCAGATCCAGGCAGCGCTGATCTGGTTCAGGTTGATCACGTTGCCATCAATCCGCAACACACAATCGTAGCCGCCGCCTGGTCGATTGGCGATCGCGAGCGAGGAAAGCTGCTCCATGCTGGTCAAGGTCACGAAGAGTACCTCGCCACCGGCAGCCTGGATCGTTTCAACCATTCGATTCGCTGATGGATCGTCGAACCTGCGCGCCAGAATCAAGATCATAAGGCGGTCCTTAATCGGATACAGTGAGTCATCGAAAGTAAGCGTATAAGCACCTGGCAGCGCTTGCGCGCAGACTCCAAGTGCCTAATACACTTGAGCAAGCTCAGGGACAGCCAACAAGCGCACGCGCACACCTAACCCTTAAGATAGGGCAGTAGAGACTGAGTGTACGAATGCCAAAATTGGGGTTGCGCCAAGGCGGTCTCTCGTAAGAGATCGCTCAACGTTGCGTCGTCAAAGAGGGATGAAGGCCTAGGCCGACTCTAGCTGGAGATCGCCGGACTCTCCGTCGTCGGAACAGGCAGTACAGGTGCCGCTGATGGTTTGGCAGCCAATGATGTCATGAATCTCAGCAGCCTCTTCCTCAAGATAACGCAGCCCGAAAATTGCCGTCTCGTCGTTGTTGTGGTTGGTGGGAAGAATGTTGGTCTGTAGCTCGTTCATGTGGGGGCTCCCTTCTAGTACTGGGGTCGGATCATACTTGATGGAAGTCCCTGAGCTTGCTTCTATTTTTACTAAAATCGACAGCCTCTGTCAAGAGCTTTTGATGAACATAAGCGATACAGAGTCGATACAAAACCAGGCTCCGCTTGTGTAGAGGAACGATACAAAATCGATACACATGGGACCCGGTTGTGATGCGAACATTCGGGGATCAGATCCAGCGCTGCGTCAATGCCAGCAAGCCATCGGCCAGACCGCCGCGCCAGCACAGGTAATCGTGACCGCCGTTGTACTCGCGGTAGCTGAGATCGTACTCGCGGGCCTCGAGCACATCACGCAGATGCCGATTGGCCGCCAGCAGCATCCATTCTTGCAGCCCGACTTCCACGTAAAAGTGCAGCGGCAGCCGCGGCTGAATCGCGAATTGGCGCGTCAGCCACTCGGCGTTGCGATCGAAGTCGCCGCCATCTTGCCACCAAAACGAGCCCGACTGCGCCAGCACATTGCCGAAGCGCTCGGGCGCGTGGAAGCCGGCAAAGGCTGCGGTGAGGCCGCCAAAGCTTTGTCCGGCCACAATCGTGCGCGCAGGATCAGCCGTGATCGGCCAGCGCGCAGCGGTCCACGGCAGCAGCTCGTCGACCAGAAAATCGATGAAGGGCGCGTGGCAGGCCAGCTCACGTACACGCGTGGTCGTGTCGATCGCGTCGGGCAAGATCGCGATCAGCGGCGGTATGTGTCCAGCCGCGATCAGGTTGTCCAGCGTGGGCGCGATCGGGATCTCGTGGCCCCACACCGCGCCGTCAAAAAGCACCAGCAGATCATACGGCCCGTTGCCGGCGTGATGGCCGGGCGGCGTGTACACCCAGACGCGGCGCTGGTTATCCAGGATTGCGCTGCGCACCACATGCTCGGAGATCGAGCCTGTCGGATGCTGGGGCTGGGCAACACACCACGGCTGCGCGGGAGCTGCCGGCAGCTCAAGCATCGAGCTTGGTGGCCTGCCGCTGGCACCGGGAATAGTGCGCGGATTCAACGGATCGGGGATGGCGCTGGTCAGCACCTGACGCCAGGCCGCGCGGTCCGCGCCCGAAGCGATCACCAGATCTGCGCGGTGGCGATCGTAGGGTAGCAGCTGGTACGAGGCGCGCAAGTCGGCGTGCAGCCGGAAGCTGCGATACCACACATCGGTTCCGGCCAGCCGTGTCATCAAGCAGGGCGTGAGATCGTTGTTGTGGCGGTAGCGATCCGAGAACGTGTTGATCACGACCAGCACCGCGCGTAGATCGTCGTGCGGCTGCTCACGCCACACAAACGTCACGGTACACATGCGCGGATCGTCGGCGCACGGCTCGATCAAGGGCGCTCCCTCGGCGGCGATCTGCTCCCAGAATGCTTGCACTGCTCCAGCTTGATCTGCCTGCAGCGCCGCGCGCAAGCGCCTGAGCCGTGAACTGTCGAGGTTGTCGGATGAGATATCTGGAGCGTGCTGAGCCGGGATGGTCATGGAGCCTCCGCGTAATCTGCCTGCGTTGCGTAAACGAGCATGCGCTGACCAATCGTAGTCCTGTTTATCTAAAGTGTCAAGCGTTTATTGAAATGATAATCACTATCGAACTAGATCCGATCAGAATTTATCTAAGAATTAGAATGATTATCACTGTCATAATGTTTGACAGTTATGCTTAAATCGTGTACCGTACTCAGCAGCTATCATGCGGCCATTTTGCCAGGACAGCTATGAGCACACTACAGACACAAGATCTTACACTGGCCTACGACAAGGCCGTGATTATTGACGGGATGAGCGTGACGATCCCGAGCGGACAGATCACGGCGCTGGTCGGGCCGAATGGATGCGGCAAGAGCACGCTGCTGCGTGGCCTGGCGCGGCTGCTCAATCCCCGCGCCGGCGTGGCGCTGCTTGATGGCCGCGACATTCACAAGCTGCCGACGCGCCAGTTGGCGACTCAGCTCGGCATCTTGCCCCAGTCACCGGTTGCGCCTGAAGGGCTGACCGTGCGCGAGCTCGTGGCGCAGGGCCGCTATCCACATCAGTCCTGGTTCCAGCAGTGGTCGGCCAGCGACGAGAGCGCCGTCGAAAAGGCGTTGGCGTTGACCGGTATGGCCGAGCTGGCCGAGCGGCCTGTCGATGCGCTGTCGGGCGGGCAGCGCCAGCGCGCCTGGATCGCGATGACGCTGGCGCAGGAGACGCGCTGCATCCTGCTGGACGAGCCGACCACCTTTCTCGATCTGGCGCATCAGATCGAGGTGTTGCACCTGCTCGAGCGGCTGCACCAGACCGAAGGCCGTACAATCGTGATGGTGGTGCATGATCTCAACCACGCGACTCGCCACGCCCAGCATATTGTGGCCATGAAGCGCGGTGTCGTGCTGGCCTCGGGTGCGCCCGCCGAGGTTGTGACGCCCGCGTTGCTGCGTACGGTGTTTGGCGTCGAGGGCGCGGTAATCCCCGATCCGCGAACCGGCGTGCCGCTGTGTATTGCGTACGGCCTGACCGAGAGCGCGGCGGCGATGCCCAACGCCGACGATACATCCACCCACCAGGCGGCGCTGCCAGTTGCCAACCTGACATAACGATTCTTTATTCGATACATTCCCGCGAAGGAGTTTCCATGATATCCCGTTTGTCGATCCTGCTGGCTATGATCGCGCTGTTGGCCGCTTGTGGCGGCACGCCTGCGAGCCAGGAAACCGCAACTCAGCCCGCCGCGCAAGCCAGCGCTCTCGCCGTCACAGTGCAGCCCAGCGCTTCCGCTGCAGAACAAACCAGCACTCCCGCTACAGAACAAACCAGCACCTCGACCACGGCTGCGACAGGCGCTGAGTCGGTGTTTCCGGTCAATATCACGCACAAGCACGGCACGACGACGATTCCCGCCGCTCCGCAGCGTGTGGTCTCGCTGGGCTATAGCGATCAAGATCCGATTCTGGCGCTCGGTACCAAGCCGGTCGCGGTACGCTACTGGTTCGGCGATACGGCGCAGGCGGTGTGGCCGTGGGCGCAGGCCGCGCTGGGCGATGCCAAGCCTGAGATCTTGAATATGCCCTTCGGCGAGCTGAACATCGAGACGATCGCCGCGCTCAAGCCGGATCTGATTGTTGCCGTTTCGTCGGGCATCACCCAGGAAGAGTACACAACCTTGTCGGCGATCGCGCCAACCGTGGCGCAGTCGGCGGACTATGTTGACTTCGGCGTGCCCTGGCAGGAGCAGACGCAGGTGATCGGTCAGGCGCTGGGGCAGGCGGCGCAGGCTGAGACCCTGGTGGCCGATATGGAGCAGCGCTTCACGCAGATCCGCGCCGAGCATCCCGAGTTCGAGGGCGCAACCGCAGCGATCGCGGCTCCCGCACCCGATGGGCAATATTACTTTTCCGGCCCCGAGCACGAGCGCCAGCGCTACTTGAGCTCGCTCGGCTTCAAGCTGCCCGACGAGCTGACCACGATCGCGGGCGATGCGTTCTACGGCACGATCAGCGGCGAGCAGCTGAGTCTGCTGGACACCGATGTGTTGATCTGGACGGTCAGCCCCGAAGAGCGCGTGACGATCGAGAGCAACCCGATCTACCAGCAGCTTAGCGCCGTCAAAGCAGGGCGCGTGATCTTCCTGGACACCTCCGGCAACGGCGAGGATCTCGGCCCGGCGCTGGTGTATAGCAGCGTGCTCAGCCTGCCGCTGGTCCACGACGAGCTAGTGCCGCAGCTGGCCGCCGCGATGGAGAAGCGCTAACATACCGAAGAACCTAGAACCAAGAACCTAGAACTTAGGGAACCGCCTTTGTTCTTTTGTGCGCCGGGGTACCCTCTGGGTCTGGCACCCGGTTCTTTTGTTCGCTCTATGGAGAGCATACCATGACAGGCATACCCGACTCGCGTTTTTGCTCGGTCTGCGCGCGACAGGCCGGGCTTGATCCTGGCGGTTCCGGCGGCGGCACATTCGATACGATCCTGGCTGTCGAGCTGCCGCTGCCCTGGCCGGCCACGCTGTATGGCGATGCGACCCGCATGCCGCCCGAGATTCTGGCGATCATGGATCATATTCGCGCCGAGTACCAGCGCACCAAGGAGCTACGCATTCTGCCTCAAATGATCGCGCCCGATCCTCAGTATTCGGTGCCGGGCTATCGCCGGGTGATCTGCTGGCAGCAGCCCAAAGTGCCGTTTGCGCGCTTCGACTCCAGCGAGTACCTGGTTCCCGAAGATCAGATCGGGCCGCTGAGCTACGCCCTGGCGCTGGCCCCGGAGCGGCTGGGCGAGTTCGCAAGCTTTCAACAACCGCTGAGCGATGTGCGCGATCTGCTGGTGTGCACGCATGGCACCGTAGACGCGGCCTGCTCCAAGTTCGGCTATCCGACCTACAAGCAGCTGCGGCGGATCGCCGGCGAGTCGGGCGGCAAGCTGCGTGTCTGGCGGACAACGCATTTTGGCGGGCATGTTTTCGCGCCAACGCTGATGGACATGCCGCACGGCAGCTACTGGGCCTATATCGAGGCGGATGAAGCAGAGTTGCTCGCGCACCAGAGCGGCGAGCCGGCGCGACTGCACGGCCACTATCGCGGCTGGGCCGGGCTGCCCGCGCCATTGCTACAGGTGCTTGAGCGCGAGCTGTTTGTGCGTCACGGCTGGGCCTGGCGCGACTACATGAAAACCGGGCAGATCTTGAGGGAGGATCAAGCGCCGAACGATGCGGGCAAGCCGGCGTGGGCTGAGGTCCGCCTCGACTACGCCGCGCCCGACGGTGCAGTCTCCGGCGCGTATGTGGCGCGCATCGAGCTGTGCCGGCGCATCGAGACGCCGCACACCAGCGGCGAGGCCGCAGTCTATGCCTACCCGCAGTACAGCGTCGCCAGCCTGGAACAGATCGCGGACGGTATGCAAGAACAGCAGGAGGTCGGGCGATCGATCTCAGCAGTGGGCAGCGCCTTATGATCTCCTCGCTTCGGGCCGCGCGACCCTTGCACATCGCTCGCTCGCGCCCCGTGCTGTTGCTGGGCCTGCTCGTGTGCCTGGTGCTGCTGGGGTTTGCGATGATGGCCAGCATTGCGTTTGGCTCGGCGGACATCGCGCCGGCAGACGTGTGGGCCGCGCTGGTCGCCTACGATCCGTCGTCGATGGAGCATCTGATTATTCGCACCCTGCGGCTGCCGCGCGCCGTGATCGCGGCGCTGGTCGGGGCATCGCTGGCGGTCGCGGGAGCGCTGATGCAAGGTCTCACGCGCAACCCCCTCGCCGATCCGCACATCCTGGGCATCGAAAACGGCGCGTCGCTGGGTGTGGTCACGGCGGTGTTCTTCCTCAATATCAGCTCGCTTAGAATGTACGCGCTCTATGCGTTTAGCGGCGCGGCGGTGACGGCAATGGCGGTCTACGCGCTCGGCTCGCTGGGACGCGGCGGCCCCACGCCACTCAAGATCACGGTGGCCGGCGCGATCTTCACCGCGCTGCTCACGTCGCTAACGACCGGCATCTTGATTTTGAATCAGCGGACGCTGGAAGAAGTGCGCTTCTGGCTGGCCGGCTCGGTGGCTGGCCGCGATCTTTCGCTGCTGCTACAGGTCGCGCCGTATCTGCTGGTTGGACTAGTGCTGGCGTTGGCGCTGGGTCGCCAGATCACGACGATCTCGCTGGGCGACGATGTCGCGCGTGGCCTCGGCCAGCGCACCGGCTGGGTCAAGGGCCTGGTGGCGATCGCGACCGTGCTGCTGGCGGGCGGTGCCGTCGCGGTGGCCGGGCCGATCGGCTTCGTGGGTCTGGTGATTCCGCACATTACGCGCTTTCTGGTCGGCCAGGATTATCGCTGGATTCTGCCGTACGCCACGCTGGTCGGCGCGATCTTTCTGGTGCTCTGCGATGTGCTGGCGCGGCTAGTGCTGTCGTCGTTCGAGCTGCCGGTCGGCATTGTGACCGCGCTGGTTGGCGGGCCGGTCTTTGTGTATCTGGTGCGTTGGAGGGTCAAGCGATGATCACACGTCCCTGGCTGGTGGTGCGTCCGCGCCGCCTGCCAATCTCCTTCCGCGTCGATCGCCGCGTGCCGCTGGTGCTGCTCTGCGCGCTGCTGGTGACACTGGCCGCCATGGTGATCAATATCGGCGTGGGCGAGTATCCGGTCGCGCCGCTCGACGTGATCCGCACGGTGCTGGGCCTGCCGACCGGCAACCCGACCGATGTGCTGATCGTGAATACGCTGCGCCTGCCGCGCATGCTGGTGGCGGCGCTGGTCGGTCTGGGCCTGGGCACCGCCGGCGCGATCCTGCAAGGGCTGACGCGCAATCCACTGGCCGAGCCCGCGATCCTCGGGATCAGCTCGGGCGCGGGTCTCGTGGCGGTGACGCTGATCGTCGTGGTGCGCAATGTGCCGGCCAGCGTGATCTCAGTGTCGACGTTTACCGGCGCGCTGCTGATCACAGGGCTGATCTATGTGCTGGCCTGGCGCGGCGGCGACTCGCCGATTCGGCTGGTGCTGGTCGGGGTTGGGCTAAGCTCAATGGCTGCCGCGCTGATCTCGGTAATGATCACTTTCGGCGATATTAACGATGTTCAGCGGGCGCTGGTGTGGCTGACCGGCAGCGTGTACGGCAGCACCTGGAGCGAGGTCTGGTCGCTGCTGCCCTGGACGATCGTGTTTGTGCCGCTGGCGATCCTGCTAGCGCGCGACTTGAACGCGCTCAGCCTGGGCGAAGAGGTGGCGCGCGGACTAGGCAGCAAGATTATGCTGCGGCGTGGCCTGCTGCTCGTGACAGCGGTCGCGCTGACGGCAACTACCGTGGCGGCTGCCGGCACGATCGGCTTTGTGGGCTTGGTCGCGCCGCACGTCGCGCGGCGGCTCGTGGGCTCGGACCAGAGTGGCCTGTTGCCGACCGCCGGCATCCTGGGAACGCTGATTGTGGTGCTGGCGGATCTCGTCGGGCGCACGATCTTCGCGCCGATCGAGCTGCCGTGTGGCCTGGTAACCGCCGCGATTGGCGCGCCATTCTTTCTGTTCCTCCTGTACCAGCAGCGACATACATAGCTCAGCGCGCGACGTAGGCGTACCCGCCCAGTATTTCGCAAACTTCATCTTCGGTGTTCCTGCACACAGAGAAGGCAGCATGATCCGCGTGACCGGCTCAGCTTGACAGCGCTATCAACGGCGGTATCATGGTCAACAGCTGTCTCGCCGACGAGAGCGCAGCGTGCAGGAGGGATGAGATGATCGACATGACTGAGCCACTCGCGGAGCTTCGCGCGCAGCTGAGCCCGGACAACGTGACGACGAACGCTAGCGTTTTGGAGAGTCATGGCCGCGACGAGAACTTCCCCGAGGTGCGCCTGCCGCTCGCCGTGGCGTATGCCGAGCAGCTTGAGGACGTGCAAACCGTACTGGCTTGGTGTCGCGCGCATCAGGTCGCGCTGATTCCCTTCGGGGCCGGCACGAGCCTGGAAGGCGCGCTGGTCCCGGCAGATCCCACGTCGCCCAGCATCAGCCTCGATTTGTCGCGCATGAACAAGGTGCTGAGTATCCAGCCGGAGAACTTTCTGGCGGTGGTCCAGCCCGGCGTCACGCGCACGGCGCTCAACGCGGCGCTGCGCTACAGCGGCCTGTTCTTCCCCGTCGATCCCGGCGCTGACGCGTCGCTGGGCGGCATGGCG
>JAFAYS010000721.1 GCA_019240175.1 Chloroflexota bacterium
GGGCCAGCTTCTCAGCGAGTGGCAGCAGCTGCCACGTCAGATCCGCCCTCGCACTGCGAATGGCAACACTCGTCGCGCGGCATAACTTGAGGCCAGTTTGTGACCCTTGGCCTGGCTGAGGGTCACGCCTTGAACATTCTGCTATACTTACTGGCCTGAGTCGTACGCATGAGACCTGCGCAGCGACAGTTTGTGTGATATTTGGAGGTTTGACATGAAGCCGGTGCGAGGAACTGTTAACTATGTTGAGCTGATCGGGTGGCTGGGCAACGAGCCCGAGCAGCGCTACACACCATCGGGCGTCGCGATCGCCGAGTTTAGCGTGGCGACCAAACGTCTGGGCAACCGCAACGAAGACGGCTCGTGGAACTACGATACCGACTGGCTCGACGTCGTGGCCTGGGATCAGCTGGCCGAGACCGCTGTCGCCAATCTGCGCAAAGGTAGCCGCGTGCGTGTAATCGGCAGTCTGCGTACAGATACCTGGGAAGATCGCGACGGCAACAAGCGCAAGCGGGTGATGGTCCGCGCCGACGATATCATGTACCTGGATGCGCGCACGAACGTCGAAGAGACGACATCGAGCGACACGCCCTTTTAGCAAAAACCCTATCCTCCACAACTGTGTCCGAGGCTTGCGAGCTTCGGACACTTTTTTTGCTCCTGCGGCTCGTTGCGTTGTTCCGCTGAGGTGTGGCCCAAATGCCGCCGCGCAATGAACCGATCGTCGGGTGATGAGCGTGTTATAATCAAGCGGATGAGCCTCCAAGTTCGATCACTAGCCAGCGGCAGCAGCGGGAACGCGTTCTTGGTGCGCACAACTGCTGGCGTTTTCCTGATAGATGCTGGACTTTCGGCCCGCGCGCTAGAGCGCGTGCTACGCCAGCACAGCGTTGAGCCCAGCGCGTTGACAGCGATCGTGGTCTCACATGAGCATCACGATCATGCGCAAGGCGCAGGCCCGCTCGCACGGCGCTTCCAGGTGCCGATCATCTGTACGCCAGGAACCGCCCGCGCTCTGGAACCGGCACTCCAGGGTGTGGAGGTGCGGACCCTTCATGTGGATGGCACCACGGTTGGTGATGTCGATGTTTGGAGCTTTGCCCTGCCCCACGATGCCGCCGAGCCGGCGGGCATCTTATTGCGCCATCAAGGCTGGACAGTTGGCATCGCGCTGGACTTCGGGCATATTCAGCCGCACATTATTTCCGCGCTTCAGGAAGCCGATCTGGTTGTGATCGAGGCGAATCACGATCGTGAGCGGCTATTGGCAACGGCGTATCCTTGGAGCACGAAGCATCGCATTATGGGTGACTACGGCCACCTGTCGAATCTGCAAGCGGCTCAATTGATCGAAGCGATTGGCCAGGATGGGAAGCGGCGCGATGTGTGGCTGGGGCATCTTTCGGAGAAGGCCAACGAGAATCCGCAGGGCGTCATCAAAATTGTTCGCAACTACCTATCCATGCAGGAGTTGCCGCCTGTCAAACTTGCCATCGCCGAGCGCGGCAAACCTAGCGCGAGCTGGCACAGCGATCTTGCACTCCAGCAGAGCGATCTTTTTGGCATCTGCTAATCCAACGGTACCCTTCGATCGCTAACCATAAATACCTGCCTATTTGGTAGACTCCTGCTCATAGCATTTACGTAGATCGATAGTAGCATGCACCTGCGCGGAAAATCGAGGATTGGGTCATGAATGCACAAAACCCGGCGCGGATTCTGATTGTCGATGATCACGAGGATAACGTTGACCTGCTCAGCATGATTCTCCGCTCCCAGGGCTACACGATTCTCACGGCGAGCGATGGCCTGCAAGCGCTCGAAGTTGTTCAGCACACACAGCCCGATCTGATCTTGCTTGACGTGATGATGCCGCGCATGAGCGGCTACGAGGTGATCGAGCATGTGCGTAAAGACAAGGAGAAGGGCGTCTACATTCCGATCATGCTGATCACGGCCAAACAAGACCTGACTGATAAAATCCGTGGTCTGGACGTGGGTGCCGACGATTTTCTGCCCAAGCCGGTGCAGAGCGCCGAGCTGATCGCCAAGGTGCGCGCGCTGCTGCGGCTGAAGCAGGTGCAGGACGAGCTGATCAACGAGCGCGATAAAAACGAGATGCTCTGCTATGTTGGCCAGCAGCTCAACAGCACGCTGGACGTCGATCAGCTGGTGCGCGAAACGCTCAACGTGATGGTCAATCTGATCGGCGCGACGCAAGGCAGCGTGCTGATCAAACACCCGCGCCGACTTAACTGGCGCAAGATCGCGGCGATGGTCGACGGCGAGGAGCTTGACAATCCCGAGGAAACTTCGTTGGTGCTGGCGCAGGGCCTGGCCGGTCTGGCGCTGCGCACGCGCGAAACGATTCTCGTTTCCGATACGATCAACGATAAGCGCTGGCTGCCGCTGGACGATCAGCTCGGCCCGGTGCGCACCGCGCTGGCGATCCCGCTGATCCATAATCATATCGAGCTGGGCGTGCTCACGCTGATGCACTCCGAGCCTGGTCGTTTTCGCGAAGATCAGCTGCCG
>JAFAYS010000795.1 GCA_019240175.1 Chloroflexota bacterium
GGCGGGCTGTCCCAGCTGATGCGCGTAGAGCCGGCCCAGCGCAATATGCGTGCTGCTGCGATTCGGCGCGAACGTCAGCGCGGTACGCAGCTCGGTCTCGGCGGTCTGCGGATCGTTGCGCGCCAGCGCCAGCGCTGCCAGCTCTTCATGGACGGCTGCCGAGGAAGGATCGGCGTTGCGCGCTTTGAGCAGCACGGCCTGCGCCTCGTCGAGCTTGCCCGCCTGGCGATACAGCGCCGCCAGCGCCACCAGCGCATCGACATCGTCGGCGTTGGCCAGCGGCAGCAGCACGGCCTCGGCCTCAGCGGTCTCGTCTTGTGCGCGCAGCACCTCGACAAAGCGCAGCGTCTGCTCAGTATCCCAGGGTCGCTGCTCGACCAGCCAGCGATAGTGCGTTTCGGCATCGGCCCAGCGCTGCGCCTGCTCATCCATCTGCGCCAGCATCTCGTGGGCTGGGAAGAACTGCGGCTCGATCGTGAGCGCGTTGTTGAGCTCTGTGCGCGCCTCGTCGGGCTTGCCTTCGTCCAGCAGCAGCTGCGCCAGCCCGTAGTGCGCCTCGGGCCGATTCCTGAGCACTGTGTTCTGCTCAGCCTGCGCCAGGTTCACCGTTGCTTCCCACTGCGTACGCGCGAGGCGGGGATTATTGCTCAGATAGGCCGCGCGGCCCTGCTGGTAGTGATAATCGTACTGGAGGCTGATGCTTGGCTCTTGCTGAAGCGCCGCGTTCGAGGTTACGATCGCTTGTTGCAGCGGCGTGCGCCGACGCTGGATCGTGTCCATCGTGCGGCGTAGAAAGCTGCGCGGCTGCTTGGCCAGCACGCGGCCCTGCTCGATCTCGATCAGCATCAGCTGGTAGCGCCGGTTGAGCAGCTCCTGCTCCAACCGCGCGGCCTGCGTTTCGGAAAGCCGCTGCATCATGCGCCGCCCATCGACGCCGTACGCGTTAGCCTGGCGCAGGTACTTATTGCGCAGCTGCTCGATCTGGGCGATGCCGGTCTCGGCCTGGCTCCGCAGCTGGGCTAGCTGCTCCACGGAAAGCACCGGCTCGCCTTCCAGCTCCCACTCAAGCCTGTCCGTCGCGGTGAGCGCAGACGTAAGTGCCAGCATACTCTGCTCAGCCAGCGCGGGACCGTTCATCGGCTCGCGGGCCAGCACTGCGGCAAAGGTTTGGCGACTCGCGGCAAGCTGTCCGCTGCGCCGGTAGGCCTCGCCGAGCGTGGCGGCGATCGCGGCGGAGTTGGGCCGATCCTGAGCCGCGCTGCGTAGATCCGGCAGTGCCTCGTCGGGCTTGTTCTCGTCAAGCAGCAGCCGCCCAAAGTTGGCATGAGCCTGCGCCAGATTGGGATTCGCCGCCAGGGCTTGCAGCAGCGCCTCACGGGCCGGCTCGAGCTGTTGCTGATCCAGCCGCAGCGCGCCAAGATTGTTCCAGTGCTCGGGGCGGCTGGTCGATTCGAGCGCCGCCAGGGCCTCCTGCTCGGCGGCGGGCAGCATGCCCTGGGCCCAAAACGTGATCGCGCGGACCATCGACGGCAGCTCGGGCCGCAGCACATCGCCGTACTCGGCACGCAGATCTTCAAACGTATCGGCGGCTTTGTCGGCGTCGCCGCGACCGAAGTGGTTTAGGCCGTCGAGCAGCCGTGGCAGCACCACCGCGCCGTTGAGATCGCGCAGCGCCAGGTCGTACTCGGTGGGCAGCACAAAATGACCGTCGTAGCCTTGCCAGGTTTCGGGAACAAAGGGCTCGCTCGGCTGCCAGAAGAGTCGAGGCCGTAGGATCGCCTGGGTGGCAGTGCCGCCCGCAGCGGCCTCGCCCCAGATGATCGCATCCACGCCATTGGCCTGCGCGATCTGTCGCGCCTGCTCGGCATTGGCGATCGGCTCGTTCAACAGCCCAATGTTCATCGGCGTTGTAAGCCCGTGCTGGCCGTTGATGATCTCGTCGAGCAGCTGCTCGGCCACGATCGCTCCCTGCCGCTGATCTTCGCCGGTGGAGCTAAACGGCGCGATACGCACCACGAACTCGCCGGGCGGCAGCGTGGGCCGGTTGGTGAGCAGTCCCAGCTCGGAGAGCAGCGCAGCCACAGCGATCAGGCCAAGCACGGCGATGATCGCGGCGCTACCTCGGCCACGCATCGCAGCCGGCAGCCGTCGCTGCGGGCGATTGGAGTTGAGATCTTGAACGCGAGGCATATTTCCGGCGCGACGGTTCATACAAAAACCAGCCGATCACTCTTGAAGATGATGTTAGCACGAACGACCAGCGGCGTCATGCGCGTCAAGCTGGCGAGTTGCCGTCAAGTGGTGGAATACGCTCGTTGAGCCGCAGCAGCTGGGCCACACAGGCGCGATAATACTCGGGCGGAAACGGATCGGCGATGAACGCGTACGCGCCGCAGTGCCAGGCGCGCGGCTCGTCCTCCGGGTGCGGCGAGACGATAATCAGCGGCAGCGCGGGCTTGGTCTCGCGCAGCGCCACCGCCAGCGACCAGCAGCGCGGCTCGGCGACATTCAGCGTCACCAGATCCGGCAGATAATCCAGGATCTCATTCTGCGTCGGGATCTCGTTGAACGAGATCGAGCGGCAGCGGCCATCTTCCAGCATCGGCTGGAGCGCGTCATTCAGCAGCGGATCGGGGCTGACCACCACGATCGAGAGCGGATGCCCGCGCCGCTCCTCGCTGGCCGGCACCGGCACATCATGAAAGCGCTCGTTGATCGCAAAGGCGCTGCCGGTCAGCTTCTTGGCAAAGCTTTTCATCTCGGTCGCCACCGACGAAACCTCGTCGAAGCTGGTGAACATGCGCGACTCGGTCGTCACCACGCCGATCGAGACGCTGACCAGCGGAAAGCGTCGCGGCATGCCAAAGCGATCGACGCCGCGCAGGTAGCCGCGCTGCACATCGGCAGGATCGTAAAAGGCGCGCACATCATGGTCGAAGCGGCCAATCAGCTCGTTGCAGGCCTGCTCCGCCAGCTCGATCGTCGTGATCGCGATAAAATCGTCGCCGCCGATATGCCCGATGAACATCTGATCGGCGGTGTACTGCGCCTGAAGATCGCGCAGAATATCGGCCAGCAGCTTGATCACGCGATCGCCGCGCGCGAAGCCGTAGGCATCGTTGAGCGCCTTGAAGTTATCGAAGTCGATATACATCAGCGCGAACATCTCATTGGCCGTGATGCGTCGCTCGACCTCATCGGCGATCGCCTGGTTGCCGGGCAGCGCCGTGAGCGGATTAAGCAGCGGCACGCGCGCCTGACGTCGCAGATTGGCCTTGATGCGTGCCACCAGCGCGTCGGGATCGAAGGGCTTCGAAATATGATCGTCCGCGCCGCTCTCGAAGCCGATCACTACGTCGTTGGAGCTGGTGCGGGCCGTGAGCAGCAGCATCGGCAGATGGCTGGTCCGCGTGTCGTTGCGGAGCTGGCGGATCGCCTCCAAACCATCCATCACCGGCATCATCACATCGATCAACAGCAGATCGGGCTGCTGCGACGTAGCGGCGCGCACCAGGGCTTCGCCGCTGGGCACTGCGATGACGTCGAAATCATGCTCTTCAAGAATTGCTTCCAGAAGTTGCCGTAAGCTAGGATCGTCGTCGGCAATCAGGATGCGTTCAGCCATATGGTTAGGCGGCTCCACAAACTATGCACACGCGCGCCGCTCAAACATTGCGATTAGCTGGCCAACTTCGTCGGCTGGATCGAGGCCGTCATTTTCGAGCACATAAGCGTTTTCCGGCAGCAGCGTATTTTGCTGATCGAGCGCGTCACGACGTTGCAGATCGTGTAGCACCGTCGACAGCTCGACGCTGTGGCCTTTGCGCTGTAGCTCTTCGTAGCGTCTGCGGGCTCGCTCCTCCGCCGAGGCTTGCAGGAAGATCTTGAAGTCGGCGTCGGGCATGACTACACTGCCAATATCGCGCCCAACCATCACCACGCGGCCCTGTCGCCCGATCGCGCGCTGCTGCTCACGGAGCGCCGTCCGCACGCCGGGATAAGTCGCAACCGTCGAAACATGGCGCTCAACCGCTTTGTCGCGAATCTGCCAGGTGATATCAGTGGTATCGGCCAGCACCGTGTACTGCCGCCCGTCGTCAACGGTCGGCGGCTCGACGGAGAGCTTAATCTGCTGTGCTAGCTCTACCAGCGCGGCTTCGGAGTCGAGCGGCGTACCGCGCTTAAGCGCGATATACGTCAGCGCCCGATAAAGCACGCCGGTATCGAAGTAGGTGTAGCCAAGCT
>JAFAYS010000800.1 GCA_019240175.1 Chloroflexota bacterium
TACACCGGCGAGTTCAAGCAGTGGTCGGACGTGGACGCCAGCTATCCGGCTGAGCCGATCCAGCTCTACAGCCCCGGCACCGACAGCGGCACCTACGACTACTTTGTCGAGGTTGTGCTTGAGGACGACGAGGCCAAGGTTACGGCCTTCCAGGGTCAGAACCCCACTCAGAGCGAGAACGACAACGTGCTGGTGCAGGGCGTCGAGAGCAGCCCCAACGCGATCGGCTACTTCGGCTACGCCTACTACCTGGAAAACAAGGACCGCCTGAAGATCCTTTCGCTGGATGGCGTCGAGCCGACCGAGGAGACCGCTGAGAACGGCGAGTATCCGCTGTCGCGCCCGCTCTTCTTCTACTCGACCGCCGAGATCATCAAAGAGAAGCCGCAGGTTGGCGCGTTCATCAACTTCTACCTGACGCACGTCAACGACGAGATCATCGATGTCGGCTACTTCCCGGCCAGCGAGGAAGCGATCAATGGGGCCAAGCAGGCGTTCCTTGATGCGTCCAAGTAAGCTCCCATAGATCGGATGACGGAACGAGGATGCGAAAAATACTTCGCATCCTCGCAGCCTTGTTCAAAAGATGCTGTGTGCTCACAGAAGGAGAGCCTCCCTATGGAACAACGACTAGATGTGACTGCCCAGCGCGCAGGCATGGTCACGCGACAACGAGATATTGCAAGCCAGCTGAAAAAACGTAATCGATTTGGCGAAAGTATTATTCAGGGCCTGCTCTTTCTGTGTGGCATGGTTTCGATTTTGACGACGATCGGGATTGTGGTAGTGCTGGCGAATGAGGCGCTGCTCTTTTTTGCGGATGAGCGCGTCACGATCACTGACTTTTTGACGAAAACACTTTGGCAACCTTCAATCGGCCAATTCGGTATTTTGCCGCTGGTCAACGCGACGCTGATGACTTCGGCGATCGCGATGCTGGTAGCGCTGCCGATTGGTCTTAGCGCCGCGATCTATCTGAGCGAGTATGCGACGCCTCGGATGCGCGGTATTCTCAAGCCGATCCTGGAAGTGCTGGCGGGCGTGCCGACCGTGGTCTACGGCTTCTTCGCGCTGACCTTCATGACGCCGATCTTGCAGCGCATCTTTGGTCGCGGCACCGTCGATTTTCAAAATGTCGCGTCGGCGGGCATCGTCATGGGCATCATGATCATCCCGATCATCAGCTCGATGAGCGAGGATGCGCTGAGCGCGGTGCCGCGCTCGCTGCGTGAGGGCGCGTACGGCCTGGGCGCGACGCGGCTGGAAGTTGCGACGCGGATTGTGCTGCCGGCGGCGCTCTCGGGGATTGTCGCCGCGTTTATCGTCGGCATCTCGCGCGCGATCGGCGAGACGATGATCGTGGCGGTGGCGGCGGGCGGACGGCCTTTCTTCACCTTCAACCCGTTCAAAGCCGCCGAGACCATGACCGGTCATATTGCCCGAATCAGCGGCGGCGACATCAGCTACGGCTCGATCGACTACACCAGCGTGTACGCGATTGGCCTGACACTGTTTGTGATCACACTGGCGCTCAACATCCTGAGCCAGCGCATCGTGCGGCGCTTCCGCGAGGTGTACGAGTGAAAAAGAACAAAGAACAAAGAACAAAGAACAATAGAAGTACCTTAATTCCCCTCGCCTACCGCAGTGGGAGAGGGGCGAGGGGTGAGGGCCAGGCATAATGATCGAACAAACTAAAACTCAGCCCAAGGCGCAGGCGCTGCTGCCCTCCGGCGACGCGCTCACGCGCAATATCGCGTACCGACGCCGCAGTGGCACTGTCTGGCGCTGGCTGCTGCTGATGTCGCTGGTGGTGGCGCTGGTCGCGCTGGCGCTGCTGCTCTACAACATCGTCGATCGCGCGTTTGGCTACGTGGCGCTTGAGTATCGCCGCCCGCCGACCGAGCTGCTGAGCAACCGTCCGCTGGAAGAAGTCACGCAGCCGGAGCTGGTGGCGATCCTCCAGGAGAACGTGTCGGCGGGGCGCTTCCGCACGCTGAACCGCGAAAATCCGCTGGAAAGCCGCTCCAAGGAAGAAGTCTACACGCTGGTGCTGGACGAGGTCGCGCGACAGCGGGTGGTGCATAGCTGGACGCTCACCGACTCGCTGCTGCGGCGCTCGCTGGTCGATCAAGAGATGCGCGAAGATTATCCCGACGCGACGCTTGAGTTTCGCTCCTGGATCAGCGGGGCTTTCTTGAACACGCCGATGTCGAGCCGGCCCGATTTCGCGGGCGTGCGCACGGCAATCCTGGGCTCGCTCTGGATGATCGGCCTGACGATCCTGGTAGCCTTTCCGCTCGGCGTGGGCGCGGCGATCTATCTTGAAGAGTACGCGGGCCGCAACCGGCTCAATCGCATCATCCAGACCAACATCAACAACCTGTCGGGCGTGCCCTCGATCATCTACGGTATGCTCGGCCTGTCGATCTTTGTGCGCGCGATGAACCTAATCACCAGCGGACGCTTCGTCGGGCTGAATAACGACAACGGGCGCACGATTCTGGCAGCCTCGCTCACGATGGCGCTGCTGATCCTGCCGCTGATCATCATCAACGCCCAGGAGGCGATCCGCGCGGTGCCTAACTCGCTGCGGCAGGCCAGCCTGGCGCTCGGCGCGACCAAATGGCAGACGATCTGGCATCATGTGCTGCCGGTAGCCTTTCCCGGCATTCTGACCGGCAACATCCTGGCGATGTCGCGCGCGATCGGTGAGACCGCGCCGCTGATTGTGGTCGGTGCCTCGACCTATATCGTCACCGATCCCGACGGACCGTTTGCGCGCTTCACGGCCTTGCCGATCTTAATCTATAACTGGACCTCGCAGCCACAAGAAGAATTTCGCAAAATCGCGGCGGCGGCGATTATTGTGCTGCTGGTGCTGCTGCTTTCGATGAACTCGGTGGCGATTATCCTACGAAATCGCTTTCGGAGGAGCTTATAACCTATGACCCAAGCTGCTGTTCAAAATGGAACCTGCGCGATCGAAGCGCGGGACATGAGCATATTTTATTCGAGCTTTCGCGCCGTCAAAGGTGTGAGCTTAGAGATCCGCCCCCAAAAGATCACGGCGCTGATCGGTCCTTCCGGCTGCGGCAAAAGCACGGTGCTGCGCTCGTTCAACCGCATGAACGATCTGGTGCCGGGCGCGCGCGTGGAGGGCGAGGTTCTGTTCCACGGTCGCAACCTGTACGACGCGGCGGTGGATGTG
>JAFAYS010000835.1 GCA_019240175.1 Chloroflexota bacterium
GTAGCGCGAGCACCACAGCCCAAAGCCGATCAGCCCGCGAAACGACGACATCTGGACGCGCTGGCGACGCGTGACGCGTGGCGGCTTGTCCCAGTCGATCGTTGAAACTTCGTCCAGCCAGCCGCGATCGACGCAGCCTTCCAGCGAGAAGATATGCACCAGATCGGTGTACTGCGCGGCGATGCGCAGATCGCGACGAAACGCCTCAAGCGTCATGCGCGGCGATTGAATGCCGGTGATCGGGTCGAGGATCACGCCGCCGCCGGTTACGCCAATGCCGATGCTGTCGGCGTGCTGGCCGTAGGAGCGCACGAACGCGCCGCCGAGATCGCTGCGGAACAGGCCACGGAAGAAGTTGCTGCTATACAGCATCAGCACCTCCTCGTCGGCGGGCACATCCACGATGTCGAGCATGCGCTGGATCAGCGTGGTCCCGGCGCGGCGATCGTCGACGATGAACGGATACTGATAGGTGTGGACCTCGTAGCCATCGTGCCGAATCGTCGCGACCAGATCCAGGTAGGCGTCGCGCGCTGCGGGGTAGAGCGCGTTGCTCTGGGCTAGAAACGCCCGATTAAAGATGCTGAGCGTGCCACCCTGTCGCCGCGCCGCGTGCATCTCCGCCAGCGACGGCTCGATATCCAGGCCGACGGCGGTGAAATGCAGATCTTCACGCAGCGCCCACTCGCGAAACGTCTGGTACGCGACCGACGACTGCGGGTAGTTGTGCAGGTTGAACCAGTAGCCTTCTTCGATCGGCAGCAGCAGCCAGGCGATCACCGGGATGCCGTGCGCATTCAGCCGCCGAACGATCGCCGAGCGCTGCGGGCTGTAGTCCAGCATCGCCAGCGCCACGCCGTACTGCTGCCGCTCCAATGTATCGATCAGGCCGGGCGTTTCGAACAGCTCGGTGAGCGCCAGCGGGCCAAGCTCACAAAAAAAGTTCACGTTAGGTCGGGGCATAGCTAAAGGATAAGGGATGCGCGCGAAAAAGACAAACGGTAGGAGAACCTAGAACCTAGAACCGGGGAAGAACAAACGAACAAGAGAACAAAAGAACAAAAGCAAGTACAACATTTCTCCCCTTCTCCTATCGCAATGGGAGAAGGAGCTGGGGGATGAGGGCCTGCTCAAGAACAAGCGAACACATGAGCAAAAGAACAAAAAGTAGCCTGATTATTTGTTCGTTTGTTTCCTTGTTCCTTTGTTTGCCCGAAGGGCTGGGGGATGAGGGCCTGATCTTGCCGCACGTTATTGACGCCCGGTAAGCTCTCGACGTACTATACACATACCAGCTTGTCCAATCATCCAGGGCCAATCAGCATCTTTGCATCACCTTACATGCCGCATGTAGCTGCCGGCTCAGTCGGTGATTCTCGTAGGCGACGGGAAGATCTTGTATGACCCAAACCAACCTGTTTCCGCACGTTCGTCTCGACCAGATTAGCGACTGTTGCCAGGCTGAGCGCCGAACCTATTACACGCAGGGCACGCTCGACTCGCCCGCCTGTGTCGAGCTGTTTCGTCGTGCCTGGGCTGGCGATCAAGAAGCCTGGGCGGCGATCTCCGCGATCTTTGAGCCCTTGATGCGCGCCTGGATTGGCGTGCAAAGCGCTGTCGAGCCCGACGATGTGCTGCAAGAGGCGCTGCTGGCTTTTGCGCGCTGGGCCCCCACCCACGCCGAGCTGCTGGTCGACAACGATCTGCGCCGTCCGCTGGCCTTTTTACGCCAATGCACCAAAACCGCGCTCTTGATGCAACTGCGCGGTGCTCGCCGTGCGGTGCCGGTCGCGCTTGAGCATGCGCTGGGGCAGAGCCCGTCTGATTTTGCCACGGACTTGGAGCGGCGCATCCTGCTGTACCAGCGCATGCAGCAATTGTTGCCCAGCCCCACCGAGCAACAGGTGGCGACCGAGCTGCTGATCTATGGCCTGCGTCCGCAAGAGATCTATGCGCGTCACACGGAAGCATTTGCCGACATGCGCGAGCTGCGCACCGTGATTCAGCGCGTTCTGCGCCGGCTGCGCGCCGATCCCGACCTGCAATCGCTGTGAAGATGACACAAGCAGCCGCGCCGCTGCATCTCTTTTGCTAAAGGATCGAATGCCTATGGATCAGCCTTGTTTGCTCGATGAAGCAACCTTATTCGACTATGTGATTGGTACCGCCGCGCCTGGTGTGCGTCAGGCCGTCGAGCAGTCGGCGTCGTGCCAGGCAGTGGCTCAGCAGATGGCCCGCGAGATCGGCCCGCTGATGCAGATCTTGTACCGCGTGACCTGCCCAGATGTCGAGACGCTGGTCGCCTACCAGGAGCAGCGCCTGAGCAACAGCACGCAGCAGCTCGTCATCCACAAACATCTCAGCGAGTGCCCGCTCTGCCAGGAAGAATACGCGCTGCTGGCGGAGATTGACGCGGTGCCGCTTGCCGCTCCGCCCCGTCTCGTCCGGCGTCTGGTCGAGGCGATCTTTCAGTCGCCGCTGGCGCTGCCGCAGCCGCTGCGTGGCGATACGCTGGCCTACGCGACCGAGCGTGTCACGATTCAACTGCGGGTACGCGCCGCCGAGTCTCATCGCTGGAATGTGCGCGGACAGGCGCGGACCGCAGACGGCCAGCCTCTGGACGGCATTGAGGCGGCGCGTCTTCAGTTGATCGACGCTGGCGACGCAAGCTTCCAGGGCCGCGCCCAGGCCGGCGGCATCTTTCGGTTTGATCAGGTTGAGGCGGGCACGTATGCGCTGTATGTGCAAACCGCCGACGAAGAGATCGTGATCCGCGAGCTGGTGATCGGCCATGCGTGAGCGATAGCACATGAGCACAGATCAATCTGCGGCGGCGCTGGTTGCCGAGCTGCTGAGCTATCCCGCCGACCGTCGCGCCGAGTGGCTCGCCGAGCATCGCGGCCTGATCCAGCTGCCGCTGATCGCCGCCTTCAAGGCTTACAGCGATCCGCTGGCACTTTCCGATCCCGCTGCCGCCGACGATGCAACCCGCTGCGCGCTGCTGGCTGCCGGCTTCTGCTGCGATCCGCTGGCTGGCGCGCTGGCCGCCTGGGCGCGTGGCAACTGGGAGATCTATCACGACCCACAGCGCGCGATCCAGTGCTACCAACAGGCACTCGCCGGCTATCGTCACGCCGACGACTCGCTGAGTGTGGCGCGACTGCTCACCAATCTGGTGTTTCCCTACACCGAGTGCGGCGCGTTGAACGAGGCGGAGGCTGCCGCTGATGAGGCGCGCGACCGGTTGCTGGCGCTAGGTGATGCAGCCGCCCAGTATTTGATGACGCTTGAGCAAAATGTCGGCTGGATGCTGCACCATCAAGGACGCTACGCCGAGGCGCTGGATGCGTATGGCCGGTCGCTGGCGCTGGCGTATCGTCTCGACCAGCCGGCGGCGATTGTTGAGATCCAGGTGAATCGCTCGGTCACGCTCAAGCTCGTCGGCAGCCTGGACGGCGAAGAAGCGCTGCTGCTCGGTAGTCGCGCCGTAGCCGAGGCGGGCGAGCAATGGCTGACCGTCGCGCGGATCGACATGAATCTTGGCGAGCTCTACACCGCGCAAGGTCGTCCCTTCGATGCGCTGCGCCGCTTTCAAAGCGCGCTGGCGGTCTTCACGGCCTTCGATAATCGGATGGAGATGGGCTGGGTGCTGCTGTACGAAGGCGGCCTGCTCAGCACGCTCGGTGCGGTGCGTGCAGCGCGGCGCTGCTACGAGCAGGCGCACGATTATTTTGCGGCGTTGCGCTTAACGCCTCAGATTGGCTTGACGCTGCTGCGCAGCGCGATCGCCAGCCGCAAACACGGTGCCTACGCTCACGCGCTCAAGCTGCTTGAGTCCGCCGAAGTACTGTGGCGATCGTTGGAGCAGCCGGTGTGGCTGGCGGCGGTCAGGCTAGAGCGTGCCGAGCTAGCGCTGGCGCAAGCGGATTCAGCCGCCACGCTTGCGCACGTCCAGATCGATCTGCCAGCCGCTGGCCATCCGCCGCTGGAAGCCCACCGCGATGTGCTGATCGCCGATGCGCTCGCCCTGGCCTGGCGCGCAGACGGCGATGATCAGCAGCGGCAGCGCGCGATGGGACATTACCAGCAGGTGCTGCGTTATGCCCAGGCCAAAGGCGACCGCTGGCTAGAGCGGCGCTCGTTGGCGGGCTTGGCCCGGCTGACCAGCCAGGATCAGCCACAGCAGGCGCGGGCCACGATCGAGGCGGCGCTGGCGCTTGACGATGCAACTCGGCGCGCGCTGAGCGTTGAAGAGCTGAAGGCCAGCTTTCACCAGCAGCACAACGATCTGCTGCCGCTGCTGGTCCGCCTCGTCGCCGCGCACGAGTCGCCGCTCGCCACGCTCAGCGCGATCTGGCGAGCCAAAGGCGGCGCGCTGCTCGATCTGCTGCAGGATACGAATGGTGAGGCCGGCTACGCGCCAGAGATCCAGGCCAGGATCGAGGACACGCGCCAGCAGCTCGCGATCCAGCGCTGGAAGCTCAGCCGCCAGTCTACCGCTGCCATGCCCGACTATCTGCGTGAGCGCGGCGACGAAACCACGCGCCGGCTTGAGGATCTGCTTTCGGATCTGCGCCGACAACGGTTGCCGAGCGCGCAAACAGCCGCCGTTCTGGACGCGCCCGAGCGTATCCTGCGCCAGCTGCCCGCCGATCTGCTGCTTGAGTATATGCGCTGCGATGACGAACTGCTGCTGGTGCGGGCCGATCCGCAGGGCGGCTGCCAGGTGCATTGGCTGGGACCGGTCGCGCCGGTGCTGGATCTGGTCGACGATCTTCAGTTGCATATCCAGTATGTTTTAGCGCAGCCCGAAGAGCGCCGCAGCCAGCTCGCCGATGCCTGGCTGGCAGAGTGCCGGCCTTTGCTGCAGCAGCTGCACGCGCTTCTGATCGCGCCGCTGGGTGAGCTGCCACCCGACGCGCGGCTGTTGCTCGCGCCGTGCGACGCGCTGTATGGCGTGCCGTTTGCGGCTTTGTGGAGCGGCACGCGCTATCTGATCGAGCAGCACACGCTGGAATACACGCCCTGCGGCTCGCTGCTGAGCGTTCCACCACCCGCGTCTTCAAGCGCGCCACCGGTGATCATCGCCGCCTCAGCTGATGAGCGGCTGGCGGCGGTGCGCGAGGAGGCCGCCCGCATTCAGGTACTACTGCCGGATGCGCGCTGCCTGATCAACGATCCCGGAACGCTGCCGCTGCTGCGCCAGCTGCCAGCCGCGCCGCGCCTGCTACATATCGCCGCGCACAGCATCCTGCGTGAGGACGCGCCGATCTTCGCGGCGCTGCAGCTTCAGGACGATCTGCTCAGCGTCGAGGAGTGTTACAACCTGGCACTGCGCGGCACAGTCCTGGCGACTCTCAGCGGCTGTGCCACGGCGACGGGCCTGGATAGCGGCGGCTCGCTGCTGGCCTTTCAATCGGCGCTGTTTGTGGCCGGCGTACAAACCGTGGTCAGCTCGCTGTGGCCGGTCGACGATCGCGCGACCGCCGTGTGGATGGAGCAGTTTTATCGCGCGCTCGGGAGCGACGCCGCAGCCGCCGTACGCGCGACTCAGCTAGCGCTGCTGGCCGATCGGCGCATGGAGCATCCCGCGATCTGGGCAGCCTTTGTGTGCAGCCGTCGAGATCGGAAGAGCGTCG
>JAFAYS010000700.1 GCA_019240175.1 Chloroflexota bacterium
GAGACGGTGGACGACGAGCCGCGCTTCACGATGCTCGAAACAATCCGTGAGTATGCCTTGGAGCGTTTGGCTCAGCGCGACGATAGCGACGAGCTACAAGCGCAGCACGCTGCCTATTTTCTGGGGCTAGCCGCGCAAGCCGCGCCCGAGCTGCTCGGCCCGCGCCAGGCCCACTGGCTCAATCGGCTGGAGATCGAGCATAACAATCTGCGCGCGGCGCTGAGCTGGAGTCAAACAACCGGCGCGGCGGAGATCGGGCTGCGGCTGGTGATCAGCCTGGGCGAGTTCTGGATGACACGCGGCTATCTGGGCGAGGCGCGCTGCTGGCTGGATACGATGCTGGGCCTGTCTGGGCAGCTCCCGAGTCTACGCGGCCAGGCGCTGGTGATCGCCGGGCTGCTGGCGATCCGGCAGGGCGCTGCCGAGGCTGCGCTGCCGCTGTTCAGCGAAAGTTTGAGCCTGGCGCGCCGGCTTGGCGATCCGCATCTGGAAGCGCGCGCTCTGCACGGTCTGGGCGCGGTGGCGCACACGCGCGACAATTACAACGTGGCACGGGCCTGGCTCGACGCAAGTCTAGCGCTGTTTGCGGCGCAGAACGATCAACACGGCATGGGCAACACGCTGTATCGGCTGGGCCAGGTTGCGCATTTGCAGGGCAACTATCGTCAGGCCCACGATTTTTATGAGCAAAGCCTAACGTTGCGGCGCGGTCTGGGCGATCGGCGGGGCACTGCGTTTGCGCTGCACAACCTGGCGGTGATCGCAGTCGAAGAGTCCGACTATCCCGCTGCGGGCTGGATGTTTGGGCAAAATCTTGAGCTGTTCGAGGATCTGGGCGATAAGCTGGGCATTGGCCTGTCGCTGCATGGTCTGGCCTTCACGGCACAGCTTCAGGGCGAGTATGCGATCGTGCGTGACCTTGGCGCGCAAGCGCTGGCGCAGTTTCGCGAGATGGGCCGCACGCCCGATGTCGCGGCGGCGCTTGAGCTGCTGGGCCAGGCGGCGGTGAGCGAGCAGCACGACGCGCAGGCGCGGGCCTATTTCCGGGAAAGCCTGATCTTACACCGCGACAACGACGATCAGCTGGGCATCGCGTCGTCGCTGGAAAAGTTCGCCTGCCTGGCCGAACATCAGGGCCTGGCGCAGGAGGCCGTGGTGCTGTGCGCCGCCACACACTCAATCCGCACCACGATCGACGCGCCGATCCCGCCGTCGGATCGGCTGGTGTATGAGCAGACGCTGGCCAGCACCCGCGATCAGCTCGACGCGGCGACCTTTGGAGCAGCCTGGACGCAAGGTCTGAAACTGTCGATTGAGCAGGCGGTGGCCTATGCGCTGGCGCTGAGCGCCCAGTCTTGACGGCTCGTTTAGAATACGATCAGGAGCGCAAGCGTCCACACTTGTATCCGCCAAGAAACCCCCCATCTCCTCCCACATTCCCACACCGGGTTTCCCCACAAGTTCAAACCGCCTTTTGGTCTCTGGCTAGCTTGGAAAGGAAACTGGTATGGCACAGATCGACGAGATTATCCAGCGCCTGGGTGAGCGTGCGGCGGCAGACCCAACCTTTGCCCAGCAGTTGAGCGCAAATCCGATCGCAGCGGCTCAGGCTGCCGGCTACCAGATCGCGCCGTCGCAGCTGGCAGCATTCATGGGCCTGGGCCAGCACAACAAATCCGATGATGAGATCGTGGAGGAGTTTCAGGTGCGGCTGGCCAGTGAGCCCGGTACAACCGGCACCAAGGGTGAGCCCTAGGCTGTGGCGCAAGCGTAGCGAGCCGGTGAGCGTGTATGCCACAGATCGCTTTACCCACTGCTGACCTCGATACCGGCTCGCCGCTAACGCTGCTCCGCGAGCTCATCCAGCGCGCTGCCAATGCTACCGGCTGGTCGATTGTGCCAAGCGCGGATGGCTGGTGGATCAAAGTTAGCCACCGCGCGGCCCACACGCCCGATCAAGGCTGGAAGCTGCATCTTGCCGCCACGCCCGTATCGCTCGACGAGGTGTTGGGGCGCGCAGTTCCGCTGCTGCTGGCCGAGAACGCCGACTTCAAGTTGATCGCGTCGCTCGCGCAGCTACAGCGGCTCAACGATGGCGACGTCGGTTTGAGCCAGGTCGGCAAGGCGCTCACGATCTATCCCAACGACGATCAGCAGGCGGTGCGGCTGGCGGTGGTGCTGGATCGTGCGCTGCGTGGATTGTGCGGCCCTGCCATTCCCTCCGATCGCCCGCTGACTCCCGGCAGCCTGGTGCAGTATCGCTATGGCAGCTTCGCGGCTCGGCTGATCCAGCTGCCCAACGGCAGGATCGAGTGGGCGCTCAAGCAGCCTGATGGCGGTTTGCGGCCTGATGTGCGCGGCGTGGGCTTTTGCCCGCCGGAGTGGGCGATCGATCCGTTTATCGCCGCTGGTGTGGCTCAGCCCGCCGCGACGCTCGATCCACTGATTGCAGGCCGCTATCTGCTGATCGAGACGCTGGCGCAATCGGCGCGTGGGACCGTCGCGCGGGCGCTGGATTTGCGTGAGCTGCGTCGCTGTGTGCTCAAACGCGCCGCTCGTGACGCGACGCCTGGCCAATCTGGCGCGTCTGCCGGCGATCGGTTGCGCTACGAGGCGGCAGTCCTGGCCGAGCTTGCGCCCGCTACCTACGCGCCGCAGCTGTTCGATCTGATCGAGCGCGCTGACGACGTGATCCTGGTCATGGAAGATCTGCCCGGCGCGACGTTGGAGCAGCGCATCACACAGCTTTCACGGCGCGGCGGGACTATGCCCGACGCGCAGGTGATCGCGCTCGGTCGTGCGCTTGCCACAGCGCTCCAACAGATCCACGAGCGCGGATTCGTCTACCGTGACCTCAAGCCGTCGAATGTGATGCTTGAGCCGGATGGGCGGGTGCAGCTGATCGATTTTGAGCTGGTCTATCGCCTCGATTCCGCCGCGCCGTCGCTGAGACGTGGGACGCGTGGCTATATGTCGCCGCAGCACGCGGTTGGAGCGCTGCCCTGCCGCGCCGACGATATCTACAGCTTGGGCGCGCTGCTGTATGTCGCCGCGACCTGCGCCGAGCCTGGATTCACGCCACGGCCCGATCTGCCCTTGCGCCGCCGACCGGAATTGCTCAATCCGGCGCTGGGAGCAGATCTCATCGATCTTATCTCCGCTTGTCTTCAACCCAATCCCGCCGATCGTCCGCGCTCGATGCTGGCAGTGCAGCGCGTGCTGGCAGCGATAGGCGACGCTCTGCCTCAATCCTCAGTCATCGAACTGCCCCGACGACAGCCGCCCGCTAGCTCCCATCACGAGCTGCGCTCCCTCGCATGTCGGCTGGGCGAGGCGCTGTGTACGTCGGCGCAGGTTCAGCCCGACGGTCAGATCGTGTGGCCGAGCTCTTTGTATCACGGCACCGGCATCGCCTCGCGCGATCTGTACGACGGCAGCGCGGGCATAATCCTGACTCTGGCTGAGCTGGTTTTGGAGTTTGGCGAGGCCGAGCAGATCGCGCTGCTGCGGCGCGGCGCACTGGCCCTGCTTGAGTCTGTGCCGCCCGGTGGAGCGCCGCTCGCTGGGCTGTATTTCGGCGAGGCTGGGATTGCGGTCGCGGTTTTGCGGGCCGGGCAGGCGCTGCATGATCCGCAGTTGATCTCCGCCGCTAGCCGGCGTGGTCACATGGTCGCGCGGCTACCGCACATCTCGCCCGACATGGCGACCGGAATGGCGGGCCGAATCCGCGCGCATCTACTGCTGTGGGATCACACCGCCGACCCCGAGCAGCTCGCGCACGCCGTCGCTGCTGGCGAGTGGCTGCTGGCGACTGGCGAGTGGGCTGCTGACACTCGTTGCTGGCGGATGCCCGCCGGCTACGGTAGTCTCAGCGACAAAACCTTGCTTGGCTATGCCTACGGCGCTGCCGGCATTGGCGACGCGCTGCTTGATCTGTTTGCGGCGACCGGTGATGCGCGCTTCGGCAATGCGGCCCAGGCGGCGGCGCGCTGGCTCATGGGTCAGTCGCTGCCGGCGCTCGACGACCGAAGCGGCCTGTGCTGGCCGAAGCTGCCGGGCGAAGATCCTTCGCGCGCGCTGTGGTGTCACGGCGCGGTCGGCATTGGGCAATTTCTGCTGCATCTCGCGCAGTCCGGTGCGTTACCGGAGGATGCAGCCTACGCAGCGCGCGCGGCACGTACCGCCGCCTATGGCGCACGCTGGGCCGGTCCGACGCAGTGCCACGGGCTGGCGGGCGCGATTGAGCTGCTGCTCGATCTGTACCAGGCGACTGGTGTGGCTACCTATTTGCGTGAGGCGCACACGCTGGCGGATCTGCTCCAAACATTTATGATCGAGCGACACGGGCGGCTGCTGTGCCAGTCGGATCGTCCCGATGTGTTCGCGCCCGATCTCATGCTCGGCTATGGCGGCGTGATCCTGTGCCTGCTACGCCTGGCCGATCCTGAGCGCCGGCCACAGTTGCTCAGCCGGGCAAGCTTTCGCTACCGTGGCGATTCCGCCATGTGAAGCGTCGGTGCATGAGGAGTGCTTATTAGATCCTCAGAGCATGGCAGGGTGGTCCTGGTTGTCCACAGGATTGAGGGTACCTGTAGAACAAAATGTTAGTCCTACCTCAGGTTGTTGCGTTCGCTACCAAACGCGCTACGATCCAACGATACCAATTACTCTCAACCAGTACGCACGCGCATCACAGCCAGGTATTGTCTCTGTTTCTCGTGGTACAGAGCAGGCGCTGATACCTGCAGCGCTTGGCCGTAGGCGGTGGCGTTCGCGCAAGTGCTCCCCCCGGCGCTTGGTTGAGGACTCCACCAGCTTGCCAAACACCTCACGGATCGAACGAGAGGATGGACACGCTATGCCCGAGCTTGTTGAGGCGGTGTTTTCATTCGGAACCTGGGTTCGTCGTCGCCGGAAAGCGCTTGATCTCACGCAGGCGTCCTTGGCGGATCAGGTTTGCTGCGCTGAAATAACGATCCGTAAGCTGGAGTCGGATGCGTTCCGACCGTCGCCGGAGGTCGCTTACCGGCTCGCTCGGTGCCTGCAGATCCCGGATGAGCTCGTCGAGGAGTTTGTGCGAGTTGCGCGCGCCGAGCGCGCCGTGGATCGCTTACCTGAGCCGCTCACTGCGATCGCTCTCGATCGTCATAGCGCCGGTCCAGCTACGCTTGAGGATGATCGTGACGCGGGCAAGCCCAAAGCCGCTGGTCGCCGAGCGCATCCAGACCGATTGCCGGCGCTGCATACGTTGCCGGCCCAGGCAACGCCGCTAGTCGGACGGGAGCGCGAGATTGCTGAAGTATGCAGCCTGCTCGGTCAGCCTACGGTGCGGCTGCTGACGCTGACCGGGCCGGGTGGTATTGGCAAAACGCGTTTATCTTTAGCTGTGGGGGCTGAAGTTGCCAGCCAGTTCGAGCATGGCGTCTGCTTTGTGCCCCTGGCCGCGCTCGTCGATCCGCTGCTCGTGCCGGCGACGATCGCGCAGGTGCTGGGCGTGCAGGAGATGGCTGGGACGCTGCTGGTTGAAGGCATCAAAAGCTTTGTGCGTAACCGAAAGATGCTGCTGATTCTCGATAACTTCGAGCAGGTGCTTCCGGC
>JAFAYS010001125.1 GCA_019240175.1 Chloroflexota bacterium
GACGCGGCGGGCCATTATCACGTGCCGCTGCTGGCCTCGCCCTGGGCCTACAGCACCTATCGCGGGAGCTAAAAGCCAATGGCTGATCATACGTTAGCTGCGCAGGTCATGCAGCGCATCGAAACGCTGGCTAGCTTCAGCGAAGAGCCGGACCGGCTGACGCGCCGCTACGGAACCGACGCGCTGCGGGAGGCGTACGCGGTGCTTGAGGGCTGGATGCAGGCGGCGGGCATGACCACGCGGCGCGATAACCTGGGCAATCGCATCGGGCGCTACGAGGCGGCGCAGCCCGGCGCGAAAACGCTGCTGCTCGGCTCGCACGTGGACTCGGTGCGCGATGCCGGCAAGTACGACGGGCCGCTGGGCGTGCTGATCGCGCTGGCGGCTGTGGAGCGGCTGCACGCGAGCGGTAAGCGGCTGCCCTTCGCGATCGAGGTGGTGGCCTTTGCCGACGAGGAAGGACTGCGCTTCAGCAGCTCGTTTCTGTGCAGCAAGGCCGTCGCCGGCAGTTTCGAGCCTGCGATGCTGCGCCTGACCGATGGTGACGGCATCACGGTGGCCGATGCGATCCGCGACTTTGGCGGCGATCCCGATGCGATCGATCAGGACGCCTACGACGCAGATTCGTTGCTGGGCTACTGCGAAGTGCATATCGAGCAGGGGCCGCTGCTGGAATCGCTGGAACTGCCGGTCGGCATTGTTACGGCGATCCAGTGCCAGGATCGCAGCACCGTCAGCTTTAGCGGCATGGCCGGTCACGCGGGAACCGTGCCGATGAATCTGCGCCACGACGCGCTCTGCGCTGCCGCCGAGTTCGTGCTGGCGGTCGAGTCGCTGGGCCGCGAGATCACTGGTCTGGTCGCGACGGTTGGGCAAGTCGCGGCGCTGCCTGGCGCGAGCAATGTGATTCCGGGCCGCGTGACGCTCAGCCTCGATGTGCGCCACGCTGACGACGCGCAGTGCCGGCATGCCAGCGCGCTGCTACGCGAGCGGGCCGAGGTGATCTGCGCCGCGCGTGAGATCGCGCTGGACTGGCAGCATCTGCACACGACGCCCGCCGTGCAGTGCTCGCCCGTGCTGATGGAACTGCTGGCACAGGCGGTTGATGCGCTGGGCCAGCCGGTGTATCGCCTGGCGAGCGGTGCCGGCCACGATGCCGCGATTCTGTCGGCGATCACCCCCATCGCGATGCTGTTTGTGCGCTGCAAAGGCGGCATCAGCCACAATCCCGCCGAGTCCGTGACGGACGCGGATGTTGGCGTCGCGCTCGATGTGCTGAGCCGGTCGCTGGAATTGCTGGCGGAGAAAGGCGCGGCGCTATGAGCCTCTACGATCTCGTGATCCGCGACGCGACGCTTGTGCGGCCTGATGGCCTCGTGGAGGCGGATCTTGCGATTGCCGATGGTCAGATCGTGGCGATCGGGCCGGAGCTTGAGGGTGGAGCTACCGCCGAGATCGACGCGACCGGCCTGCATGTTTTCCCCGGCGCGATCGACGCGCATGTGCATTTCAACGAGCCGGGCCGCGCCGAGTGGGAAGGCTTCGCCACGGGCACGCAGGCGCTGGCGGCGGGCGGCACCACGAGCTTTTTCGACATGCCGCTCAATGCGCATCCGCCAACTGTGGACGCAGCCAGCTTCGATCTCAAGCTGGCGGCAGCGCAGGCCGCGGCGGTGGTCGACTTTGGGCTGTGGGGCGGCCTGGTGCCCGGCAATGTCGAGCGGCTGGACGAGCTGGCGGAGCGTGGCGTGGTTGGCTTCAAGGCGTTCATGTCCAACAGCGGTATCGACGATTTCGCGGCGGTTGACGATCTCACACTCTACGAGGGCATGGCGCGCGCGGCACAGCTGGGCTGTTTGGTCGCGCTGCACGCCGAGAACGATCAGATCACCGGAGCGCTGGCTCGTCGCGCGGTGGCCGAGGGCCGCACCGGCATTCGCGATTATCTCAACTCACGTCCGGCGATCGCAGAGCTTGAGGCGATCGAGCGCGCGATTGTGCTGGCCGAGGAGACCGGCTGCGCGCTGCATATCGTGCATGTCAGCACCGGACGCGGCGTGACGCTGGTCGCGGCGGCGCAGGCACGCGGCGTAGATGTGAGCTGCGAGACCTGTCCGCACTACCTGGCGCTGACCGACGACGACATGGAAGAGCTGGGCGCGGTCGCCAAGTGTGCGCCGCCGCTACGCTCGATCGAAGAGCAGGCCGCGCTCTGGCAGCACATCTTCGACGGCACGCTGCCCATGGTGGCCTCGGATCACTCGCCGGCTCCGGCCAGCCTCAAGACCGACGCCAACTTCTTCAAGGTGTGGGGTGGCATCTCGGGCTGCCAGTCGCTGCTGGCGCTGCTGCTGAGCGACGGCTACCACGCGCGCCAGCTGCCGCTGACGACGATCTCCGCGCTCACGGCAGAGTATGTGGCCCGACGCTTCAAGCTTGCCGCCAAAGGTTCGCTGGCGATTGGGACTGACGCCGACCTGGCACTGGTTGATCTGAACGATCAGTCTATTCTAGAATCGAGCGATTTGTTGTATCGTCATCGCCACAGCCCTTATCTCGGCAAAACGCTGCGCGGGCGCGTCGTGCGTACGCTGGTGCGCGGGACGACGGTGTTTATGAACGGCAAGGTCGATCCGACGCCGATCGGACGACTTTTGACGCCGCAGCGCGCGGGATAGCTACGGGATCGCGACGAGGCGATCAGGAGGAAGGAATATTCTATGTGGCAACAGTATCTGCAACCCGCAACTCTGGCCGAGGCGCTAGAGCTGCTGCAAACATATGCCGGCGCGGCGCGCATCGTGGCCGGCGGTACGGATGTGCTGGTCGAGCTTCAGCGCGGCGTCAGGCCCACCAGCACATTGATCGATATTAGCCGGCTGCGCGATCTCAAGTATGTGCGCCACGAAAACGGCACGATCCGGCTGGGCGCGCTGGCCACGCATAACGATGTGCTGGCCTCACAAGACTGTGTCGAGCGGGCGCTGCCGCTGGCGCAGGCCTGCGCCGAGGTTGGCGCGCCGCAGATTCGCACGCGCGCTACGATCGCGGGCAACCTGGTGACGGCCTCGCCCGCCAACGATACGATCGCGCCGCTGATGGCGCTGGGCGCAGAGCTGGTGCTCGTGAGCGCATCGGGCGAGCGCGTGGTGCCGCTGAGCGAGTTTTACGCGGGCTTTCGGCGTACGGTGCTACAGCCTGGCGAGCTGGTGCGCGAGATTCGCTTTCCGGCCCTGACCGAGCAGCAGCGCGGTTTTTTTATCAAGCTTGGTCTGCGGCGCGCTCAGGCGATCTCGGTGATCAATGTGGCGCTGGTGCTGACGTTCGACGGCGACCACGTTGCCGACGCGCAGATCACGCTGGGCTGTCTCGCGCCGACGATTGTGCATGCCCGGACCGCCGAGGAGTTTTTGCGCGGCAAGACGCTTGATCCCACGATCTGTGAGGAGGCCGGGCGACTGGCCTGCACCGATGTCGCGCCGATCGATGATCTGCGTGGCTCGGCGGCCTACCGCCAGATGACGCTGGCCGGACTCGTGGCCGATGGTTTGCGGCGGCTGGCTCCCGGCGCGGCGCGGCCCACGCTGGCGCTGCCGACCGTGCTGCTGGAAGCGGATCGCGTCGCGCCAACGCCAGCGCCCTTCGACGGCACGATCCACACGACGATCAACGGCATGACCTACCAGCTTGAGCACGCGCACAACACCTCGCTGCTCAACGCGCTGCGCGAAAGCGCCGGCCTGACCGGCACCAAAGAAGGCTGTGCCGAGGGCGAGTGCGGCGCGTGTACGGTCTGGCTCGACGGGCAGGCGGTGATGTCGTGTCTAGTGCCGGCACCGCAAGCGCACAACGCGACGATCACCACGATCGAGGGCCTGGCCGAGGGCGACACGCTCCACCCGATCCAGGCGGCGTTTATCGCTCAGGGCGCGGTGCAGTGCGGCTACTGCATTCCCGGCATGCTGATGGCCGGCGCGAAGCTGCTGCAAGAGCAGCCACAGCCCGATCGCGAGCAGATTCAGGTAGCGCTGAGCGGGAATATTTGCCGCTGCACCGGCTACCGCAAGATCCTCGACGCCGTGCAATCCGCCGCGCTCGCCGGCTCAGCCGAGTAGCCGCAGCCGCCTCGCTCCACCATGCTCTGTTGCTTCAAGCTCCCAGGAGAAAACTATGACAACAATCGGCGCTTCGCTGCCCCGCCCCGACGCGCTGGGCAAAGTGACGGGCGCGGCTCGCTATCCCGGCGATCTGGTACGGCCCGATATGCTGCATCTCAAGGTGGTCTTTGCGCACCGGCCCCACGCGCGCATCCTGTCGATCGATACGAGCGCGGCGCTGGCGCAGCCCGGCGTGATCGCGGTGCTGACTGCGGCTGACGTGCCGTTCAATGCGTTCGGCCTGATCGACGCCGATCAGCCGGTGCTCTGCGGCGATGTTGTGCGCTTCGAGGGCGATAAAGTGGCGCTGGTGGTGGCCGAAACGTCGACGGCGGCAGCGGCTGGCGCGCGGCTGGTCGCGGTTGCGTACGAGGATCTGCCGATCGTCTCTGATCCACGCGCGGCACTTGCGCCCGACTCGCCGCTGGTTCACGCGGATCGCGACTCGAATCTGCTGAAGCACGTGCCAATCCGCAAAGGCGATGCGGCCAAAGCGCTGGCCGAGGCCGATCTGGTGCTCGACGGCGAGTTCAGCACGTCCTGGCAGGAGCACGCTTTTCTTCAGCCCGAGGCCGGCATCGCCTACATTGACGAGCAGGGCCGCGTCGTGGTCGAGACGGCGGGCCAGTGGTTGCACGAAGATCGGCGGCAGATCGCGGAGATGCTCGAGCTGCCCGAGGATCAGGTCGTGATTCGCTACGCGGCGATCGGCGGCGCGTTCGGCGGGCGCGAAGACTTGTCGATCCAGCATATGCTGGCGCTGGCGGCCTGGAAGCTGCGGCGTCCGGTCGCGCTGGTGTGGAGCCGCGAAGAGTCGATGATCGGCCACCACAAGCGCCACCCGATCGATGTGCGCTGCCGCTGGGGCGCGACCAAAGATGGCCGCATCACCGCCGTCGAGGCCGAGGTGATCGCCGACGGCGGCGCGTACGCCTCGACCAGCCAGGAGGTGATCAAGATCGCGGCGCTGCTGGCAAGCGGCTGCTACGAGGTGCCCAACATCGCCGTCGATGGCTACGTGGTCTACACCAACAATATTCCCTCGGGCGCGTTCCGTGGCTTTGGCGCGCCGCAGGCCCAGTTTGCCAGCGAGATCATGCTGACGCGGCTGGCCCACGCCCTCAACCTCGATCCGATCGAGCTGCGGCGGCGCAATATCTACCGCGAAGGCAGCATCGAGCCGACGCAGCAGCCCGTGCCGCCGGGCGTGAGCGCGCTGCCGGTGATGGAGCGCTGCGTGGCGGAGATGAAGGCACGGATCGGAGAACCTAGAACGAACCCAGAACCTAGAACCCAGAACCTAGAACCTAACGGAGCACAAGGGAACAAACGAACAAACGAACAAAGTACCGATTCTCCCCTCGCCTGCGGCAGCGGGAGAGGGGATGCCGAACGGAGTGAGGCAGGGGTGAGGGCCTGGCCTGGGGGTGAGGGCCCGCAATCTCAGGGCCAGCCACACATCCGGCGCGGCGTTGGCATCGCCTGCGGCATCAAAAATATCGGCTACTCGTTCGGCTTCCCCGAGCAGGCCACGGCCACGGTTGAGCTGATCGGCGGGGCGTCGATTGAGCATGTGCATGTGCGCGTGGGTGCCGCCGACGTCGGCCAGGGCACGCATCTCGCGCTGCGCCAGATTGCCGCCGAGATGCTGCGTGTGCCGCTTGAAAAGATCACAATGATCACCGACGACAGCAGCGAAACACCCAACGCCGGCAGCGCCTCTGCCTCGCGCCTGACCTACATGGCTGGCCGCGCGGTCCACGATGCGGCGCAGGCCGCGCTGGCACAGTGGGACGACGAGGATCGTCCGGCCAAAGCGACAATCCAGTATCGCGCGCCCGCTACCACGCCGCTCGATCCGGTGACCACGGCGGGTCGCCCCAACTACGCCTACGGCTACGTGGCGCAGGCGGTCGAGGTCGAGGTCAACACGCTGACGGGCCAGGTGCAGGTACACAAGATCATCAGCGTCCACGACGTCGGCAAGGCGATCAATCGACAGCAGGTCGAGGGTCAGATCGAGGGCTGCGTGGCGCAGGCGCTGGGCTACGCGCTGCTTGAACATTTCCAGGTGCGCAACGGCCACGTGCTCACGCCACACTTCAGCACCTATCTGCTGCCCACGGCGATGGATGTGCCGCCCGAGATCGTGCCGGTGATCCTGGAGCTTGCCGATCCCGAGGGGCCGTACGGCGCTCGTGGTATGGCCGAGATGCCGCTGGTGCCGCTCGCGCCCGCGATTGCCAGCGCGATCTACGACGCGACCGGCGTGTGGGTCACGCAGCAGCCGATGACGCCTGAGCGTGTGCTGACGGCACTGGCAGCACAGCCGGCGGATGTCGCGACGTTAGCCGAGCAGCCGGCTCCAACCAAATAGCGCGGGCGGTGCAGCAGCCGGATCGATCGTCAGGTCTGCCAGCAGCTCGCCGATCACCGGGCAGAACTTGAAGCCGTGGCCGGAGAAGCCGCCCGCGATCGCGACGTTGGCGTGCTGCGGGTGACGATCGATCACGAAATGGA
>JAFAYS010001146.1 GCA_019240175.1 Chloroflexota bacterium
TGGCGCTGATCGTTTTGCGCAGCTTGAATAGCAGATTGTTTGCCTTCCATACTGCCGACTGAAGTCGCACAAACGAGCGGATTATTGGTACAATACAAGCGTGAATAGTACACAGCCGACCACTTTCTCTGTCACCTTCCCGAGCAACGCAGAGCAGCTCGCGCGCATCCAGCAACATTTGATCGACTGGTTCGAAGCCAACGGTCGTGATCTGCCCTGGCGTCGCACGCGCGATCCGTATCGTGTGCTGGTCTCCGAGATCATGCTGCAACAAACGCAGGTTGACCGCGTCAAGCCCAAGTATGCCGCGTTTCTTGAACAGTTTCCTTCGCTTGAGGCGCTAGCTGCGGCCACGCCCGGCGATGTGATTCGCGCCTGGGCCGGGCTGGGCTACAACCGCCGCGCGCTCAATTTGCAGCGCACCGCGCAGGCCGTGATCAACGATCACGAAGGCCGCTTCCCGGAAACGCCGGAGGCCTTGCGCAACTTGCCGGGAATCGGGCCTTACACGGCGGGTGCAGTGGCTTGCTTCGCCTTTGAGCGCGATGTAGCCTTCATGGATACGAATATCCGGCGCGTAGTCCAGCGGCTCTTTGTCGGACCCGACGACACGGGTGCAAGCGATCGAGAGCTGATCCGGATCGCCGAGGCTGCGGTGCCGCAGGGCCGGGGCTGGATCTGGAACCAGGCGATCATGGAGCTGGGCGCGCTGATCTGCACTGCTTCCCGTCCACGCTGCCAGATTTGCCCGCTGCGCGCTGAGTGCCGGGCTTATGCCGCCTGGCGCACCGCCGACCAGGATGTTTTCAACTACACGCCGCCGCCAAAGCCGAAAGCCGCGCGCGCGGTGGCCGAGAGCAAAACGCCGTTTACCAGTACCTCGCGCTATTTTCGTGGTCGCACGGTGGATACGCTGCGCCAGCTTGAGCCGGGACACTGGCTCGCGCTTGCCGAGCTAGGGCCGCGTGTCAAGCCGGATTGGGCGGACGCCGATCGCGAGTGGCTGCTGACACTGCTGCACGGCCTGGCCGCCGACGGGTTGATCGAGCTGGACGAGGCTGGCGATCAGGCGCGCCTGCCCTAGCGAGTCTTAGGGCGCGTCGGGTGATCCTGATGCGCTGGAATAGGTCCGAAGACGTGGGCAAATTGCCGCAGATTTCGGTATGCTTATTGACATGACAACAATATTTTTAATTCGACACGGCGAGACCGAGTGGAACCGCAATGGACGCTGGCAAGGCCACACCGATATTCCATTGTCGCAGATTGGTCGCGAGCAAGCTCAAGCATTGGCCTGGCGTCTTTTAAACGAAGGCGCTTTTTTTGATCATCTTTACGCCAGCGATCTTTGCCGGGCTTTCGAGACGGCACAGATCATTGGTCGGACGCTCAAAATGTCGGCTCAGCCGTTTCCCTGTCTGCGCGAGATCAACGTCGGCTCGTGGAGCGGGCTCACCAAAGCTGAGATTATCCAGCGCTTTCCGGGAGCGTTCACCGATTTCTTCCACTCACATGATGGCGAGGCGCTAGACATGTTCGATCAGCGCGTAGGCGAGGGCGTGCTTGAGCTGGCGCGGCGACATCCCGGCGAGCGGCTGGCGATCGTCTCGCACGGCGGCACGATTCGTGGCATCCTCCGCTATCTCTACGCGGTGCAAGGTCTGGGCGAGCCGCCGAGAGCGCATCTCGGCAACACGTCGATCACCGAGATCCATTTCAATGGCGTGAGCTGGCAGCTAGTGCGGCAGAACGATCTGGCACATCTCGCAGATGAGCAAGCGCCCGACATGCTGGCTCCCGAGAATGAGGGCGCGGCTGTCATCCGATAACGCATAGAACAAAGGAACCGGGTGCCCTCAGGGCGAACAAGAGAACAAATGCATGTGAGCGCAGTGGCAATTGCTCAATATCTTTCGTGGTTCTCGGTTCCTGGTTCTCCTTGATTGGCCTGGTTCGTTGATCGTTGAGTGAGGTGGACCATGACTCGCCAGCAGTTTCCGAAATATGTTCACAGCATTGTTCCCGACGCCGACGCCGAGCACTGGCCGATCCAGCAGCAAGGCGTTAACGAGTGTGGCTGTACCGCTCCCGCCAATGCTTTGAATCTGCTGCTGGGAGAGCGCCGCTACGACAAGGATCAGTTCTTGCGCGAGGCCGGCCTCTTTTTTCAGCGCAAGCTTGGCGGCTCGCCCTCGCCGATCACCAGCTGGCTGATCAAGCGCCAGGGTTTTGGCACACATTTCGGCTCGCTGCGCAAAACAAACTGTGAGGTCGTGCTGCGCGATCTCATCGATCGACGGGTGCCGGTGGTGCTGGAGCTGGGCGCGTATAAGCTGGGGCCGCTGACGCTCTATGGCCAGCATTCGGTGGTGCTGGTCGGCTACAGCGAGCGCTATACCGACGCCGGCGGCCAGGCGCACGAAGAATATTATTTCGTGGACGCCCAGTACCCCGATATCGACAAGCCCAGCACGTTCGGCCTGCACACCAACGATGCCGATCGCGATGGTGACGGCGTTGCCGAGCCGTATCCCGGCAACCGCACGATCCCGCGCAATCTGTTTCTCAACGATTTTCCCACCGGCATCTATTTTCCGGTCTTTCCCAACCAGGCCGAGCATGACCGCTGGTATCAGGAGCATATTCGTCCGGCGGCGCAGATTCCGATCGTGAGTCATTTTGTTGCGGGCATGTTTACCGGCTCAGTCGACCTGTGGCGTGCTACCTAGCGTGGTAGAATGCTGAGTACTTATCCACGGGCTATGTGATCAAGAAGAAGTGGCTGTGAGGAGCGTGATGCAACCAATAGTTTTGCTGATTCCGGATCTCTTTTTTAGCGTAAAGGTCGCCGACGCGGCCCGCGCACTCGGCTACCAGACGCGCGAGGTTGCGAATGCCGAGGCGCTGCTGGCGGCTGTGCGCGAGGGCGCTGCCGGAGTGGTGCTGGATACGCAGGAGCGCTCCGGCTGGCAGGCTGCGGTCCAGACGCTCAAGGCCGATCCGGCGACGGCGCAGGTGCCGATCTTGGCATTCGGCTCACATGTGGATGTCGACGCATCACGCGCGGCGGTGGCGGCTGGCTGCGACCGGCTGGTAACGCGTGGCAAGCTTTCGCGGGAATTGCCGGATCTGCTGCAAAGTCTGATGCCTTTGCCGGCCCGCGATTAAACCCTGTAATGCACGTAGGAGATATTCGTGCCTGGTCCTTTTCCTGCCATTATCGTCGTCGAGGATGCCCCCGATATTCTGATTGTGCTACGACGTGTGCTCCACGACCTCCAGCTGGCCTACGATATCATCACTGTCGATAACGGGCTGAGCGCTTTAGCTCAGGCGGCGCAGCATCCATGCGCTCTGCTGATTACCGATTATATGCTCAGCGGCATCAATGGTCTTGAGCTGGCGCGCGAGTTCAAGGAGCGCTGGCGCTGCCCGGTGATTATGATCACCGCCTATGCCACGCCCGAGCTACGCGAAGCTGCGCGGACCGCCGGCATCGATCGCTTTCTGTCCAAGCCGTTTATGGTCGATGCGCTGGAAACCGCCGTCTGCCGCGTGCTGCCTCCCGCGCGCTAAGCGTTCGCCCTGCCCTCACGATCGAGCTCCGCCTCTATGATCTAGCAGCGCCCTCGACGTAACCACAGCCAATCTGGAATGAGCACATGGCTTAAAGGTATGTGCAGAAAGAGTGTGCCCTTTGTTAATGCGGAAGGAGCGCTGCCAATATATTGCAGCGCTCCTTTCTCCATGTTTAGCTGTTTTGCCGGTAACTTTGGCCTGGAGCTGGGCAAGCACTACTGCGGGAATATTGCTAGAAGCGCTGCGCGTACGCGATGCCATCCTGTAGCGTGCCAAACGACTTAAAGTTATTGAGCTGAATGCCGAGCGAGACCAGCGTTTGAGCAACATCCGGTCGAATGCCGGTGATGATCGCGGTCGCGCCGAGCAGCCGGACGGCCTGTGCTGCCTGCACGAGGCTGCTGGCTACTTGCGCGTCGACGGCGGCCACGCCCGTGATGTCGATGATGACGGCTTTGGGCCGGTGATCGCTCACGCCTTGCAGCAGCGCTTCCAGAATACTGCTTGCGCGCACGGTATCTACCGCGCCGATCAGCGGCATGACCAGCACCGAGTCGTTGATCGGGATCAGCGGCGTTGATAACTCGGCGAGCGCTGCCTGCTGCATGCGGATGATGTGGTCTTGCTGCTCGCTGACCAGCCGCTGCTGGCGGAGCAGATCGGTCTCGGCGCGCTTACGATTGGTGATGTCGAGGAAGCACCAGACGCGGTGGATCTCGTTGTGCGTGCCGCGACTGGGCTGTGAGAAGCGCTCGATCACACGACCATCTTTCAGCGCAACTTCATCGCGCAGGATCGCCTCGGGATCGCTATTGATGGTAATAATCTTTGAGACAAAGTACTCGGGCTCGGTCAGTTGATCCAGCACAAACGCCATCATGGCATTGTTATCTGATGCCAGATGATCGGGAATCTGCCAGATGTCCAAAAACTGCTTGTTGCAGAAGATCGCTTCGCTCTGCGCTGAGACGACCAGCACGCCCTGATCGATCGTTCCAACAACGGTGGTCAGCATATCAAGCGCTATCTGAGTTCCATACCTCGACAGATCGCCGATCGTATTAGGTGCTGCGTCGAGTGTAGGTGTATGAGACATTGTATTCACCCCTGGTCAAGATACAAGATGCAGAGCTGGTTGCTATGAGCGGGAGCGCAAGTCCGCGGCTCAGGAACGTCCGAGTGCTATGTGTTTCCGATCTCAAAGTTCAAGTATGAGCATCACGCGACTGCCTGCAAGCAGGGATATCGCAACGCAGACGTGCTGCTCGCTTGATATACATCATCTTTGCGTATCACTATCGTGGACGCGTGTGTCGCCGCCGTAGAGGCTAGAGATACAGGCGCACGCTTGTAAGGGCTGGGGGTGGGCGTTGGCGGTGATAGATGTGGAAGTGTTCCCTGCCGGGAACAAACTTTCCCTAAAAGATCTACCATTATCGCCGTTACGGATCTCTGGTACTCTGGTCGTATTAAGACTCCGGTTAATGTGCTATCGGAATTCGAGTTGATTAAAAACCACAGGTGCAGTTCTTTGTAATGTCGCTGCAACAAAGGTAGGACAATCAGCGCCGATGCCGATTTGGAAAATGTGAAAAAGCGCGCGGAAACTTAAAAACCTCGAAGGTATAAATGCCAAACATCCAGGTTTATCAAAGCAGATCCCGCCTCTCGCAGCTACCGTCTTTTGGCGTATGCCTGGCTCACCATGCTGTCTCAGACAGGATCGCGCTGATTTGAGCCAGCAGTTGCTCTACACCAGCCACACCTTCAACCATCACATCGGCTAGCTCGCCCACGACTGCGGGCGTTTCGCTGCCGGCAA
>JAFAYS010000712.1 GCA_019240175.1 Chloroflexota bacterium
ATGCTTGCGCCGACCGAAGCGCCGGCCTCTAGAATGAGCGGTGTTTCGCCCCGACTGGTCAGATGCGCGTCAGCGGCGAGCCCAACGGGACCGGCTCCAATCACCACGACCGGCAGCTGCGAATGAACGTGTGTCATACAAAACCTCCATCTAATCATAGATCAACCAACAAAAACGGTAGACGACCAAGATTGGACCGCGACTGCGCCACGTTCTGGCCGTGTAGCGATCACAAGAAGTAGTAGTTGGCTCACTATATATTGACAATTATCGATATAAGCAAGAAAAAAATAGCGACCAGCGGGAAAGTTGAATTGCCATGGATCGACTAACCTTTGGTCTTGTAATAGGCCAGAGTTTACAGTATATATTGACGTATGTCAATACATCACTTTCATACTAAAGTCCATACCTGGCGCATTCTTCACGCCGTAATGTGATTCATAACCAGCGTCCTGGATGGAGCTTATCCAGGACGCTGGTTTGGTCTTTGCACCAACAGCGGGCGATCTACGGAGCGGCAGCGCTGGCCTGGGCATTTTTGTAGATATCCCGAATATGCGTGACGACTTGCCAGATTTGCTCGTCGCTCAGCTGCTCGCCGAACGCTGGCATCACTGTTCCCGGCTTGCCGTTTTTGATCCAGCCAAAGACCTCAGCATCGGTGTGCGTCGCAAAATGGGGCACAGTGAAATCTGCGGGTAGTCCCGGCAGACTGCGCGCCGCCGGCCCATCGCCCTGCCCGTTGATGCCGTGACAGCTCACACGGTTTTGCTGGTACACGGCGCTGCCCGCCGCCAGCACGTCCGGCGAGTCGGTCAGCGGATTACTGACTTCGGTGGCGCGCGTCACGTAGTACGGGATCGTCGTCGCGAGAAACGCCGTGATCACAAACAGCAGGCTACTGGTTTGCAGCCGGAAGCGCCAGCGGCGGCTGGTCGGCAGCGGGCTCAGCGCGGCAGCCAGCACGGCACCGACGAGCAACACAATCCAGATTGGCAGGCGTGGTGCGGCACGAGCCGATAGATCCGGCGCGGTGGTATCGACGGTAAAGGTATGTTGCAGATCATTCATCCCTGGTGCCCGCACAATCGCCAGCACCTGCCACTGACCATTGATCGCCAGCAGCGATCCACGCGCACCCCAACGTCCGGGCTCGACTTGCTCAAGCTGAAGCTCTTCCTCGCCTTCGTGATGGGCCGCCATGGTTCCGCGCAAAACAGCGGTTGGCTGCACGCCCTGAGGCAAGCCGGCAACATCCAGCGCAAACACATCGCCCGCAATATCGCCGGGAACGATCTGCAAGATCATCCGCGCATCGCCGACCCGCGCGATCTCGGTATAGGCCGGACCACGCCCAGCCTCACGCGCCGGCGCAACCGCGGTCAGCACACCGACCGCCAGCAGCAGCAGCAGGCTTGCGCCGATCTCGACGCCAATACTCCGCTGTAATTGACGCAGCCAGCGCTGGCTGCTATCTGCGGATCGTGTGAGGGCGACGAGCTGGGGATGGATCCGCCAGCGGTTATAGCCGCCGAGCAGCAGCAGCGCGCCAAAAAGGATCAACTTCAGCGAGAGCGCGCGGCCATATGTGGTCGTCCACAGCTCACCGATCGCGGCAAAATGCTGGAACGCCGCGATCGTTCCGGTCAGCGCCAACGTGACGACCGCCGCCGTCGCGAGGCTAGTAAAGCGCGCGACCAGCACCGTGGCGGCGTTGCTGCGCGCGGGCGACGACTCGCGGCGCAAGATCAGCAGCGCCACCAGCAGCGGCAACAAGCCACCGATCCAGGCAGCCGTCGCGATCAGATGAATCCAATCCAGCGTGATCGCCGCCGCCGTGCGCCCGATTTGTCCAGCCAGCGAGTCGGCGGGCTGCGGAACTGCGCTGTGGCTCAGAACGCTGATCAGCAGCAGCGCGCCAGCGCCGACCACGAGCGACAGGCTGCGCCGATAGTGAATGGGGGCACGCCAAAGCACCAGCGCCAACCCACCAACCAGCGCTAGACGCAGCGCCAGAATCGTGCCGACCCGCGAGCTGATCGCAAAGGTAACCGGGTTAGTCCCCGCGCTGAGGCTGGTAGTGACGAGAAAGCCAATCGTGGCCAGCAGCGCCAGCAGTGCGGCTCCAACTTCCAGCCGCCGACTCGCAGCCTCAAAGGCGGCATCGGTCTCGGGCTGCGACCACGCGCCGGGTCGCCAAACAAAGCCGCCGAAGATCAAACTACCGACGACAACCGCCAGCGCGCTGAACAGCAGCCAGCGCCACGTTACGTCAAGCGACGACGGGCCGGCCAGCGGAT